>DVDV01000096.1 GCA_015296075.1 Leptolyngbyaceae cyanobacterium M33_DOE_097
TGAGAATGATTCTCATAAAAACGTCCGGTTTTAACGTTTATGAATGGCTGAAACCCGCATTCTGCCGTTTATAACATTGAGTGCACAAGTCTTTAGACACTCTGGCTACAGTACAAATGTTTCAAAATGAGAATTGCTGATCTTAATTAGAAAAAGTGGATCACCTTCTAAAGAAAGTGTTAATATACGTAATGCAATGGCGAGCGTAGCCAAGTGGTTAAGGCAGCGGATTGTGGTTCCGCCATTCGAGGGTTCGAGTCCCTTCGTTCGCCCTGGTAACTCATATGTTGCTTTTGCCTCTGTCTTCAGAGGCCATTAACTCTATTAAGGATTGCGAGTTGAACAAGAGCAACTTTTGGCGTTGCTGAGTGTAGTGTGATTTTGGGATCAGCATCCACAAGTTAGGGGCGTTGTCTTCGCTGGAGCCGCTACGCGAACGCGAAACGCTCTTACGGAATTCTTACGCCTATCAGCAACGCCCAATTTTTGGGTTTGGCTTTGTCAAATCCCTAAAGCAAGGAAGTTGCTCACGTTATTTAATTTGCGGGTTTAAGCGCAGTTAACGATTAGTCCTCATCTTGATCGAGTTGGGGAAACTGCTCAAACAGTTTTGTGATGAGCAGGTAAAGCTCGTCTAAAATTTCGTCGGCACCTTGCTCATCTACTTCAGTTAACAGGTTCTCAAGTCCTTCGATGTGTGCCATCAAGCGATCGACTTGTTGTGGATCCAATGCAGCCATAATTACCCCTTTTCCCCTAATGACTCTGCTAATGCGGTTTTACTGCGAGCGACAGACAGCCGAACACGCTCAACTTGCGACTCGTAGGCCGCTTTCTGCTGAGGCGAGCCATCTCCAGGGTAGGCTCTTAAAATTTGCTCGTAATAGCGAAAAATTTGAAAGGCATAACTCGCGATCGCCCGTTGCTCTTGAGATAGCGACAGGATGCGATCGACTAACTCGGCACAGGTCGCTGTATGAGGTAGGCCAAACACATCTGCATACAAGGGAGGAAGATTATAAGTACGGCTTTTTAACTCATCCAATAGCTCAGTCGCGTCTTCAGATAGCTCGCCATCATAATCAGCTAACAAATTTAGTAAGGCTAACAGTAAGAACTTTGAACGTTTTTGTTTCACGGCCAACACTTCTACACTCCTACAACTAATTTGAGATGACTCCGGTTGACTCAAGCACATCAAGCATAGATGGCAGGCATCAAGGAATTTACCTTTGGGATCTCAAAAGTTTCCGGCATTCTAGTAAAAACCGATGCTGAAATCAGTATTATTCAACAACAGTTATTTGAAGTATGCGGAGAATCACGCAAATTTCTTTAAAGAGACTGTAAAAACAGCCTGACTTTACTATGAAAAATCCTGAGCAGATACATTATTTCAGTTCTATTGGGTGAAGAGTTCTTTGCCTCACTATGAGAAAAGCGGCCTTTGGTGTAATGTTCTTAACCCTAGCGATCGCTCCTGTGATAATCCCGACTGTTGCTCGCGCTCAATGCGGTATTTCTTACATTGTTTTGCCCAGTAATGAGTGTCTCAGCTTAGACTACTTGCCAACTATGGCGGCTTCACGCTCGAATGTGACGAATGCAAAACTACAATATCAACGGCAACTTGAGGCAAATATCACCCTTGATCTTGACGAAGCTTACCGGACTAGCGAGACAGCCGCAGAACGCCAGGAACGCTACGTGCAACTCTATCAAACAAAACGTTTGACAGAAGAGTTGGAGCTAAGTGGAAAGATCATCGAAGAGTGGGGGTATATCCTTCATCAGAAGAATATGGGACGTGTCTCCCCCGCTTCTCGGAGGTCGCGATAGTGGAGTTTAGCCACCTAAAAATTGGCTTCTGTCGATCTGGTGGGCGATCGCGTAGCTTAAGCCACACTTGTAAACAGATCAGGTAAAGATTTGTCGGCGGCATCGGGTTCGGCCACGATTTCAACAACTTTGTTGCGGGCACTGGCATGAAACAGCGCTTCAACACAAACTTGGGCGACTTTAGTACGAGGGATGCTGCCCTCAAACAGGGTGTCTGCAGCTGACATCACGATTTTGTCGGCGTTGTCTTCATTTTTAAGCCCACCTGGACGCACAATCGTGTAGGCTAAACCGCTTCCTTTGAGGTAGTCTTCTGCTTTTTTCTTCCAAACGAGAATTAAGAAGAACAAATTTAAGGGATGAAATAGTTTGGAAACGCAGAGTGATGACACCATCACGAAATGTTCAATCCCCTTGACCTTGGCGGCGTTGACCAGGTTTTGAGTGCCCTCATAGTCAACTTTGTAGGGGCCAGTTGGGTCAAAGCTGGGTTTAGCGCCTGTGGCCGAAAGCAGCACGGTGCAATCGGCGATCGCGGCTTCAATTGTGGCAGGTTCTAAAACGTCTCCAATGACGAGTTCGACCTCTGGGGGTAGCACCTCTCTAGCAGAGTCGATGTTTCTTACCATCGCCCGTACCGGAATGCCGCGCTTCACTAACTCTTTAACAATGCGACGACCTGTTTCACCTGTAGCACCCGCAACCAACGCTTTCATAATTCCTCCCAACCAGCCAACATAAACTTATTCTGGCAAAGACTGGCGAGGATGGCTAAACTCAATTGGCATAATCTAAAGATCTAATGGAGTAGAATTTTGATCCCTGCTGGAACCAGCAAAAGGTGGTATGTTACTAAAAATTAAGTAATTGCCGTCTGTGGCTGTTACAGTTTGTGATCTTGGTCAGATCTCTCCCTGCTGGCTTCGGCTACAGATTTAATAGGTACACTGTTTTCTGGCAGTGAGTGCCGTATTCTCCACAGGTTGCTTGCCGAAAAAAATGTCATTTTTCAGCAAAAGTTCCGCAATACTAGCGGCTACGCTGGAATCTAAGTGAGGCAAGCTAAATCTTAGGAGCAAAGTCTAGTTTCAAGGACATTGACCATGCAGTCACCCATCGCCCAACCTCAATCTGGCGACCCAACTAACGGTTATCTCCATGTGATGTCGGTCTACACCGACTCTGATGGTGCTTTATCTGATGAATCTACTGCAAATGTGACTGAGCCGATCCGATTCCATAGCCATTTTGTCGATCACATGGATCTGTATGCTGATACCGATACAGTTGCTCGATATTTCGACGATCACCATGTTTGGTTTGAGCGTTGCGCTCAGCCGATGAAAGTTGAGCCGATTGGCAAGAATGCCTATGCATTGGTTGTTGGCCGTTACGGTGCTGCTGGGTTTGAGCTAGAACCGCGCATTGGGTTAGATTTATTACCTCAAGAAAACAAAATATATCGGATTGAAACGGTGCCCGTTCCTGGGTACGAGCCAATTGGGTATCAGGTAGACTTTAAGGCTGCCATGGAGCTAGCGGAAGTTGAACCGGGTGAAATTTTAGTTTCAGCCAATAATGGAAGTCACCCGATTGAAAAGATTACCCGCGTAAATTGGACTTTGGAGCTAATTGTTGACATTCAGTTCCCGCGTTTCATCCATGCAGCGTTGCCCAAGTCTCTGATTTTAGGAACGGGCGATCAGCTTTTGAAACAGGTTGTGCGCCAAGTCTCGCGTCGGCTGACTCGTAAGGTGCAAGATGACTTTTGCCGCACTTATGAGATTGAGTTACCCAAACGGCAACGTCGTTGGTTCTTTCAGAAGCAAGAAATTGCGGATCCAACTGGTGAAGAAGCTTAAGAGATAATGGCGTGATCTAAATCTGAGTGGAGTGCTGGTGCTGCTAAAGAACGCGAATTAAATAACATGAACAACGTTCTTACTGTACGGGTTTGGCATTGCCAAACCCCTTCACAAAAATGGCATCTAATTTAATCCATAGTCCTAAGCAAATAAATTTAGTTTGGCAAGCTTAACGATTGTAGAAGCTGTGCTGGGCAAAACTGAAGCACTCATCCAGGAAGTGAGTTGGGTTAAACCCCAAATCTATTCGCCACTGCAAGACGCTTTGATTGCCGAATGCATAGTAATCAGTCTGAGTTGGTTGCTTGCTTTTGTCAGGATTTGTTAATTTATCCAGGACGAATGAAAGATTGATGATTAATTTTGTAAAATTGAATACAGAAATATTTGCTTATCCTCTTCGTTCTTGGTTTGAAGAGGATTTTTTATTTTTGATCGATTGGAATGGAAAGCAGGATGTCTTCTCAAATCACTGATTCAGCCGCTCAAACGGCTCTCGCATTAGAAAGGGCGATCGCATCAGGGTGGAAACCTGTTTGCCATATCACTTATAACCGCGATGCTTGGGTAAAGTTGTTGCACCCTCCAAGTGAGTATGGATTTAATGAAGCAAAATTGCTTTGTCAGGAGTCTAATGATACTTGGGTCGCCTGGGTGCCTGAGTACGGTGAAGTGAGGCTCGATAAAAGCCAATTTTATTGTTGAGGCTGAAAATTAGCTACTGAGGAACGAGAGCTAAAGCCAAGAATTTTGAAGAAGAGGGTGAGAGCGAATACTAAGGGCTACTTAAGCGTGTATAGTAGCTGTGTTTCTGTTGCTCTACTTCTTTGAATCTACAAAAACTTTTATAAATTGTCTGAATCAACCACTCTCTATCTTTGTTCTGAAACCAAAAGTATTTTCGACTCTGTACCGAATCTATTTCTTAACCCTACAACCTGAAGATTCAATAGATTTACCTGTTCTCGACGAATCAGCCCAGTGAGAGAAATTTCTATCGGGTGGGGGACAAAACTGTTGTGCCATTCGCGGTAAAGTTTTATTCCTGAGTTAGAATTTCCCTGTTGATTTCTTCTATCTAAATCAGGTTTTTTCCTTTCAAGGGAAACTTCAAACCTTGGGAGACAAGGTGTATAAGTGTTTTGTCTAGTGGGGGGAAACACCTCTCACCCTCTCAATAAAATTGCTATCTATAACTTCTATAGCTGTCGCCAGTTGGTTTAGGGCATTGAAAATAAAGGGGGTTGTGGGGCCGCGCCTCCAGCCAGAGGTTACACCCCTGCACCCTGGTTGGCTGACAGAACTAAGAAGGTGGAATGCGGCTGAGGACGGTGAATTCGCGCCTAAAGGAATCTTCTTGCTGTCGCTTGGAGGCCATGGCAGGTTGAGGGTCAGGCAGACTCGATAAGAACTGAAAAACTTGAA
>DVDV01000185.1 GCA_015296075.1 Leptolyngbyaceae cyanobacterium M33_DOE_097
TAAAGTCTGTGGAGCGAACATAAGACCTGATAGGCATGAGTCTAAAGGGCAGTTGCGAAAGTCCAGTAATGGAAAGAAACAGAAACCTAAGTCGTGAGTCTTAGGAATCCCACTCCTTTAGGGGTGGGAGGATGTCAACTGCCGTGCTTAGCGTAATTTCCAGCCCAATATCTGTCAAATCAATACTGACGCCTGTGACTGGAACAGTCTCCGCCTCGATTTGAGCAATCCATTCCTTTACAGTGGTGGCAGGGCGATCGCGGCGATCCATCGGAGCCTTTTGGGTTTTAGGTTGTTCCCCAAACTCCACAGCCCAACTCGCCTGAGCAACCACTAATGATGTCAAGCCTAACAACCAAAGTGTCATCCGATTCATTTGTCGATCCTTCACACCTAAAATCTGGAGCAATCAGTTAGGAACTTTTCTCAACTGCTATGGATCAGATGGTAAGACGAGTTTGTCATCGATACTTTGTTGAAACGGAATTCTTGTTTGTTGAAACGGAATTTTTCGCAAATACTGATGACATCAAAATCAACACACAACAAGATAATAAAGACTCGCCCAGAACAGGCCGCGTCTCTCAAAGAGAATGCCTCTGGAACTATCAACTACGACTCAACTGTTTATTTGTTAAGCTCCTACTTTGCCCCCTTGCATGGCCCGTGGGCTAACGCCGTACCGTTTGCGGAAAGCAGAACTGAAAGCAGAAAGATTCGTGTATCCAACCGTTTGGGCGATCGCCGTGACCGAGTGTTGATTTTCGAGTAAGAGCGATCGTGCTTGTTCCATCCGGCACTGATGTAAATAGCCAAACACCGTTATGCCAAATACTTGCTTAAATCCTCGTTTTAACGTGCAGTCGTTTAAGCCAACTTGTCGCGCCAGGGTTAGCAGGGAGGGGGGATGATCTAACTGGTTTAAAAGAATTTCTCTGGCCTGATGAATCCGATCAATATCTACAACTGCTAGCGTAGGAGACGGTTGAGATAGCGCATCATCTGCATGAACCTGGTCTAACCATAAAGCGAGCACTTCCACTGATTTACTCTCTAAATACATTTGCTTAATCACACCCTGGTAAGGGCAGTCGAGCATTTGCTGAAGTGCGACCTGCATCGCAGGTGTAATTGAGCGAACAGGCGAGAAGGGCGTTGACTCATCTCGTTCTAACATTCGCTGCAATTCAGTGGGTAAGACATCAATTTGATCGCCCACTAGAGTTTTTAAGCCTTCCGGTTCTAAGTGAATATCAACTTCTATGGTCGTGGTGTAACCTAACCCTTCAACATTTCCACCAGGCGTAATCAACCCAGCTAACAAGTGCTGCCCCTGGCTGATCTGAACCCCACCTGGTAGTCGAACAGTGGATGACAGGGCAAACATCCATTCTAAATAACCCGTTTCTTCAGCTGGAACTCGATCCATGACTAAATCATCCCTAAGCTGATAGCGATGAAAAGTCAGATCAATTCCATTTCTAAGCTCAATGTCTCGCTTGTAGCCTTTTCCTAAAATCGACGGGCAAATTGCAACGCGATCGCCGGCATCTTGTGGATCGGCTTGTTGAGCTTGTTGACGGCTAATTTGCCACAGGTGACCACAAACATCTCCAGGAAGAACATTGACCATACTAGGGTTATAGCCAAGAGAGAATCTATCAAAATACTGAAGTAGACTATCACAAATGAGAATAACTGGCAACAGAAAAGTTGTCGGTTCCTGTCAATGCTAAGCTATGACAGACCTGGTAAACCAGCTCCTTGAACAAAAGCTTCCCATAAAGGCAGGAATCTGATTAAGATAAAGTTGGCTTTGCTATTGAAAATACTTCTCATGTCTATCTCGCCTGCTCTCACGACTCATGACCTGACGTTGGCCTATGAAAACACGGTGATTGTTCAAGATTTGACTTTAGCAATTCCATCCGGCCAAATTACGGTGTTAGTGGGTGCAAATGGATGCGGAAAATCAACATTGCTGCGCGGTTTGGCACGACTTTTGAAACCTACGCGCGGAGCCGTGTACTTGGATGGGAAGTCAATCTTGCAGCGCTCAACCAAATCGGTTGCTCAACAGTTAGGCTTACTTCCACAAAGCCCTGTAGCCCCTGAAGGGTTAACCGTTAAAGACTTGGTGGCACAAGGACGCTACCCCTATCAAAATTGGATGCAGCAGTGGTCATCTCAAGACGAGAAATACGTGCGGCAAGCCCTAGAAACAACTGATTTAGTGGAACTGAGCGATCGCCCCCTCGATACGCTTTCAGGCGGGCAGCGTCAACGCGCCTGGATTGCAATGGCACTAGCCCAAAATACCGAAATTCTTTTGTTAGATGAGCCGACAACGTTTCTAGATTTGGCACACCAAATTGATGTCTTAGATTTGCTCTATGAGCTGAATCAGAGGCAAGGACGCACGATTGTGATGGTACTCCACGACTTAAATCATGCCTGCCGTTATGCTGACTATTTAGTTGCGATCAAGCAAGGCCGAATCTTTGCTGCCGGTGAACCTAAAGCAGTTATTACAGAAGATACAATGCAAGCTGTGTTTGGCTTAAATTGTCGGATCTACTCTGACCCCATTACAGGTACACCAATGTGTATCCCAATTGGGGCAAAATCAGCCCCAAAAGATACTTACTCAACTCTATAAAAAGGTTCCGAGCATTGACCCTGAAAATCTGTAGTTAAGCGAACAGCTAATGGTCAGCATAAATCAGAGTAAGTTAGAAGTTATACCGATCAGAACTATTCACTAGACTTGATTTTAAGATAATCCTTGATAATAAACTGGTTCTACTCACATAGAACTACTCTGAAGCATTATTTTTAACTTCAGAGTAGTCTCTCACTCAGAAATAATAGGGGTGACATTAAGGATAGGTAAGCCACACTGAAAGATTTAAGGCCGACGAGTTGCGATCGCCAAACGTGTACCAGGCACCTTGCGAATCACGTCCATCACCGAAATAACTTGCTCATGTTTAACAGCCCCATCCGCGTTGAGTACGACGGTTAATTCCTGACCGGGTTGTTTTTGCTGGCGTAAAGCTGCTTCTAAATTAGGAATTGCAACTGGTTCTCGATTTAGAGAAATGGCACCCTGCTGGTTAATTGTTAAAGTTGCTCGGCTCGTTTTTTGAGAAGTACTTGTTTGTGCCTTTGGTAAATTGACCGATAACCCTTCGAGTCGAGTTAAAAATAGAGTTGACATGATGAAAAATGCCAAAATTGAGAAGATCACATCGATCATCGGTGCAATATTAATTTGAGCCGGAATATCAGGTTCTTCAATAACTCGACGGCGTGGCATAACTCTCCTCCTTTCGTTTTTGGCGACGACGATACAGTAGCTCAGCTTCAGCCGCATATTCTTGAATGAGGGCGAGTTGTCGCTGGTAAAAGCCCCGAAACGTGTTTGCAAAAAATAACGTTCCCAAAGCAACAATGAGTCCAAAAGCGGTTGAAATCAGTGCTTCGCTGATCCCACCTGTGACGCCAACCGTCTGACTTGAACTCGCATCCCCAATCGTTAATGAGGCAAATGATTGAATAAGACCTAGTACCGTTCCTAACAGACCTAACAACGGTGACAGGCTCACAATTGTGTCAAATACATTACTAAAACGCTTCAACACTGGAATCTCTGCCTGAATGGCCCCATCAATTGCTAATGAAAGTTCATCTGGCTCAGCATCTTCAAGCGAGAAAGCTTCCAGTAGAATTCGAGGAATTGGCAAATCCACATTCCGCTTTAGCTTTTCAACTGCAAGGTCAGGATCTTCGCGGTACAGTTGCAGACCTTGACGTACGACAGTATCTTGACGCCTGAGAACTTTTACCCAAAAGACAATGCGCTCGATAATTAGCGCGATCGCTACAATCGAAAAAGCAAGCAGTGGAATCCCTACAATTCCCGCTGCAACGACAAACTCACCGATTCTTTGCATGAACTGTGCCTAACTTAAGAGAAATAAATATGAACCGTGGAGCTAAGGCATGGAAAAGCGTTCCGTTGATATATCCACACAAATGGAACCCATAACAAATGTTGTTAACCGAATCCTTCAGCAAAATACTTTCAGCGAACGAATGCACGCCACACTTGCCAATAGCCTGCCTAGCCTATCCATTGTTGAGACTAAGCTTAATGGGAATAGCTGTCAAGTAATTCGTCAGATCATTAAGATAGGAAAAGACTCAACGGCTGAACAACAACTCGAAATGGTTATTTGCAGGGCTAAAGGCGCGATCGCATGGAATCGACCTGATGAATCAAAACCATTGTTTACGAGCAATCGTGAGCAGTTACAGGCTGTATTTGCTCTGATTGCATAAAATAAATTTGATTTTTTCTGGTGGAATTCCTAACTAAAAAGTAGCTTACCCCTATTATTTGAGAATAACTTGCAGTAGAATAACCTTGACTCATCAGCCCCTTGGAACAGGTATCATGCATCGTGCTTCAATTGCGACCCACCAACGCCTTAAAGAGCGCCGTGCTTTGCGGCTTTTCCTGGTAGGCAGTTTGACGGCTTCTGCTTTGCTCCACGCACTGACTCTGATGGCGCAAATTCGTCCACTGCAGAGTGATCTGGAAAACATACCTGAAACCGAAATTGTAATTGAGGAACCCGAAACGGTATCCGATCCCCTTAGCAAGGCAGGAAACAGAGGTGGTGATGGACGAGCCAAACTTGCAGCACGGGCTTCAGCATCCTCTCCTGCTCGACCCGTGGCACCTCCTCCACCTGTATCAGAGACTTTACCGCAACCTGTTGCTGAGCCTCCTGTCGAACCTGAGATTCAAGAAGCTGAAATTCAACCTGAGCGATTAGAAAAGATAAAGCCAGAGCCAACCCCTCTGGCTAAACAGCCCGAGTCACCAAAGCCTGTGCCCAGTCCGCAGGCGACTGCGAGTCCAACTCCAGACCTACCTACTCCTACAGCTACAAACTCATCCCAAGGTAGTACTTCGTCAACTCAAGAGTCGCCGTTAAAACTGGGGGATAACTTAGGCAATAGTTCCGATCGCCCTGGAATCTTCAATAATTCTGGTACAGGGCTAGAAGTGGGGCCTGGAAAAGGCGATACGGGTGCTGTTGGTAGCAGTAACTCGCCAGGAGAGGGGACTCCAGCTAAGGCACCTGCTCCTGCCGTTGATGCCGTAGCAGCCGTTAAGAAACCAGAAGTTGTTCCTGCTCAAAAGCCAACTGGAACTAATAAACCGACTTGTGTTAGCTGCCCCAAACCGAACTTTAAAGGACGCGAAGGAAGTGCGCGTGTCACGTATGACATTGATGCGAGTGGAAATGTCATTAATGTGCGGTTGCGCAAGTCAAGCGGCAACCCTGAAGTGGATCGTGCAGCGCTGGAAGCCGTACAACGATGGAAGTTTAAACCTTCAGCGGAAGGGTATCGCAATGCACGCCAACGATTAACGTTTGAAGAGGATGGCTCTAAGTTTCAACGCGAACAACAGCGGCGACGCGAACAGGATGCAGAAAAACGACGCTTGGCTGAGCAACAACGACAGCAACGAGAAGCGGCTGAGCGCGATCGCCAGGAAGCAGAGCAGCGATCGCGACCGACAGCAAGCGAACCACCCGCACCCATCAAACCACAAGCGCCTGAGAAACCGTCTAAGCCTGTCGCACCTGCGCCTAAACCCGCGCCAGAAGCACCAGCAGCAACGAGTGAACCGCGATCTCCAGAACCGGAGAAGCCAAAGCCGCCAGTTGCCCCTAAGCCAGTTGAGTCGAGTGAGCCTGTTAAACCTAAACCCGAACGGGCTGCACCCCCCCCTGTTAGGACATCTCCCCGTGTAAGGCGACGTCCTGCGGCTCCTACACCAGTGCGCATTCGTCCTGTGGTACCTGCGCCTGCGCCTGCACGCCCCCCCGCACCTGCACCTGCACCTGCAGCAGAGCCTGCACCGACTAAGCCCGAAAGCGGCGCTGAAAATTGAGCAGAGAAAGCCTTCATAATACTGTTTGGATGTGGAACGATTGCGTTGAATTGAAAGCGATCGCTCCACTTTCATTACACTCTTTAGAGTGTATCGATTTCGACATTGGTGTTTTTCTTGCTATCTCTAAACCGTTAAAGTCTAAGGGATTCGCAAACAATTAAGTCCCCAGTGTTGGAGCCTTCTGTGGTAGTGGTTTGGCATGTCAAACTTCTATAGTGGGATGACATTTACCTGCAAATCCCTAAGGTCATTTCTTCTCGCTAAATACATGACTATCGCCTGCATCTGGTTTAGTGATCTAACACAGATTATTTAGCTGATTTTCACTTTTTATTGCCTTAAGTGGTCGATTTAAAGTTAACCGATATAATAACTTGATGACAATTAAGCAATATAAAAGGAGCTTCTATGCTGTCACAAGCAATGATTGATCGGTTAAACGAACAGATCAATTTAGAAATGTTTTCATCTCACCTGTATCTGCAAATGAGTTCCTGGTGTGCCTATAAAGCTTTAGATGGTTGTGCCACGTTCCTGAGTCAACATGCGACTGAGGAGATGACACATATGCAACGGCTGATCAGTTACCTTCAAGAAACGGGGGCTTTGGCGATCGTTGGCGGCATGGAAGCTCCACCGAGAGAATTTAACTCTTTGCAGGAAATGTTTGAGAAGATTTACGCACACGAACAGTTTATTACAGGCAAGATCAATAACCTGGTGCATCTTGCTACTACTGAGTCCGATTATTCCACGGTGCAATTTCTTCAATGGTATGTTGCAGAACAACACCAGGAAGAATTTTTATTCAAAGGAATTCTCGACAAAATCAAGCTAATTGGGACAGAAGGACAAGGGCTTTTCTTTATTGACCGCGAAGTTGCAACACTAGCAGCCAACAAAGGAAAGGAAACAACATCTATGTCACCTGCTGAAGCGTAATTGAACCAGAGTTTGTTAAATGATCATTCTCTAGAATACTGACAAAGTACTTTATGAGAAATAATCGGAAATGAATGAGAAGACAATATTTTGTCAAAGATGATTACTGATTGGATCCTCCTGGATTGAGCTTCCTTATTCGCTCAATTTGTCCTGCTTCTACTCTGTATTTACGCCTATAATAGGACGGTGTCATCGAGATATCTGTTTAAGGTAGAAGAGTCTACTAAGTAGCGCAGTATTGCCTACACCATCAAGCTGCTTGAGGTTAAGTAGGCGATCGCGACTATTAGTGAATGGGAGGAAATAAAATGGCACAAGAATTGAACCAAAAGAAAGTTGCCATTCTTGCAACAGACGGAGTGGAGCAGGTAGAACTCCTTCAACCGAAACAAGCTCTAGAGAATGCAGGTGCGCAAGTCCATGTCATTGCGCCTAAAAACGGTAGTATCCAGGGCTGGAATCATTACGACAAGGGTGATTCGATTCCTGTAGATAGGGCCTTAGAACAGGCTAGTCCCAATGATTATGATGCCCTTGTACTGCCAGGGGGAACTGTCAACCCTGACCAGTTGCGTGTCAACCAGAAAGCGATTCAATTTGTGAAGGCGTTTTTTGAAGCAGGCAAACCCGTTGCAGCAATTTGTCATGGTCCCTGGACACTGATTGAAGCCGATGCTGTTAGAGGACGCACCGTAACGTCTTGGCCTTCGTTACGAACAGATTTGAGTAACGCTGGTGCAAATTGGGTCGATCAAGAAGTTGTTGTTGATCGAGGGCTGATTACCAGTCGCAACCCCCAAGATATTCCGGCTTTTAACCGCAAGCTAATTGAAGAGATTTCTGAAGGGCAACACGAAGGACAGCGCCTTGCTTCATCAAGCACAGCATCCCGATAGAAGCGGACGGTACGCTAGTTCTCTAATTGTCATGCACCGATGGCAATGCTAAAGCGTAAGGGGTAGGCTGAAGAGTCTGCCCCTTTTCTATTTTTTATGAAATAGCAATCACAAAAGAAGCTGTTTTCGCTGGTTCTACCAGGAATCGTAAGCTGATAATAGATTGACTTGTATAACACCAAGCCTGATCGCCTAAATACTATGAACTGGCAACAAAACATAATTAAAGACTCCACTGGAATTCAAGCGTTACTGGCTGAGACAAAAACGATCGCTGTGCTAGGAATTAAAACAGAAGCAAAAGCAAATCAACCTGCTTTTTATGTTCCCAAGTATCTTGACTTAGTAGGATTTGAAATCGTTCCTGTACCCGTCTATTATCCTGATGTCACTCAAATATTGGGGCATAAAGTTTACCGAAAACTGATTGAAATTCCCTTCGATATAGACATCGTTAATATTTTCCGTCGTCCGCAAGACATTCCGGCCCATCTAGAAGATATTTTAAGAAAAAAGCCTAAAGCTGTATGGATGCAATCAGGCATTAGATCTGATGCAGTGGCAGAAGCTCTAGCACAAGCCGGAATAAAGGTCGTGCAAGATCGGTGTTTAATGGTTGAGCATCAACGTTATAACCAGACTCATGCAGCAGTTATAGGCGATGTGTGAAATGAGAGAGGTATTGTGAAAAGGTTTCCAGTATTTTCACAAAAGTCCTCGGTATCGAATAAAAATTAAAATCACTGCCCATGAACCAAGAGCAACTTTAATTGCAACTAAAATATTAAGTATTGGAATGATTCCGCCACTTATTAAAGCTCCTAAATCTCCATGCGGTAGTTCCAAGCCAGTTAATGTCATGACCGATAGAAGAATAAAAATCAGGACAGATACCTTTTCCCACATGGCCGCTCGCCAGCGTTGGTAAATTGTCTGCATCCATTCTGGAGAAGAGGTCATAGCCACTAGCCCGATCGCCGTTCCACCTGCAACGCCCGCCGCGAAACCTCCCCCAGGGCTAAGGTGGCCCCGGAGTGCTAACTCAATTCCAACAAGGGCTGCGATCGTTGCCCCTAAACGAGCTAACAAGATTGAAGATTGATCGGTAAACTGATGTACCTGGCTTAATGGACGTTCATTCGCCAGCAAAAAACTGCTGCCAATAATGGCGATCGTAAATACAATCACTTCAAAAATAGTGTCGTATAGACGATTGCGAAGAATAATGCCTGAGACAACATTGGGCACACCGCTATCTTGCACTACTGCAGCAACAATCGAAAATGGCAAAGACGGTGATGCATTTGTTAATAAAAACATTTTGAAATAAAAGGCGATGCCTGCCGCAACATAAATCCATCTCATAGACAGACCTCTTTGGGATTTAAAGCATTGATATCGACTAAAACAGAAGTCAAACTAGGATCAGCATTGAGAATCTCATGAATACGCTGAAGTCGAGTATTTAGATAGAAGGAATCACCTGTATAACCTGCTTTAGCGTCTGATTGAGTGTAGATTACATGAACTTCTTTATTGATGAGCGCATGGTGTAAATCTGCATGATCTAAATAGGGAACAAGTTCAACTCGTAAATGATATTTTTCAAATAGAACCCGGAGGTTCGCGAGTTTTTGTTTGAGATGATTGGTGTGATCCTGATCCGCATCTTGCTCGATCGCCAGGAAATCATCTTTCAAAACTCCTAACCGCAACACCAGAGAAGAGCGCACTGCAACAGCATAGAGTGTAATTGCCAGCAAAGTTCCGACGAGTGCTTCTGTCAAGGCAACATCTGCCGCTCCTAAGATTGCGTACACCAACGCAGAAATCGCCCCAAGCACCCCCCGAATCACCAGCGCATGGTAAGGATTGGTCTGAAATACCAGCATAGACGCAGCGAGCGGCAGCAAGGCTGTAATGATATAGACATAACTATCCATCTATCTGCCCTCCGTCATTAGAGTCGCTACTTGAGCAGTAGGCTAAAACATAACCCAACATTGTGTTCCAGAGTACCAGAGAAAGAATCGCGAGCAGTAATAAAGGAAACTCTGTTGGTCGTCTCAGAAGCAACCCAAAAATGATGGCGATCGAGCCGAGCGTATCTGACACAGAGAGATGATGAAGTTTAAACAGCACCGATCGCGAACTCAATAGAGATACAGTTCCCCAAAACCAGAAAACCAGCCCAACTCCAAGGCAAAAGTAGCTTAATAGGTTAATCATGAATCACCCATCCGCTTCAAAATGTGTGCTAGCAGCATAAAACCAGCATTGCCGACACTTAGGATGATGACACCAACAATTCCAATCATCCAATCATCGCGCAGAATCGAAACCAGCAGAATCATCACTGCCGATTTTGCCGAAACACTGGCTAATGCCAGCATCGTCTGCCAAATATCCTCATCTCTCCAGGCCTGATAGAGCGGGATGAGTAAGGCCACAATCATTGCCATAAGAACGAGATTTAACATTATGACCGCTTCCTCCTAGCAAGGCGATGAACTTCATACCAACCCGCCTTGTGATACTTCAAAACGATGGTCATCGGCGTAAATGTAATCAGAAAAATATCCAAGAAGATCAGACCTGGCGATCGCCGAGATTGAACGCGCTCCATCACGATCTCTTCGTGATTGTGGGGCTTGAGAATCAGCTGGACAGCCTCACCATACGCTTGTGGAATGGCAGCAACAATCTTGCCCAAACCCTGGAGTAAATCTTTCAGTCGTTCTGGAGAAGTCCGTGAGGGGAGTCCTGGTAATAGAAGAGACACCCCAACACCAATAATGATATTTGCCAAGCTAAAGTTTGCTGTGAGCAAAAACCAGATGACCAGTCGGAGGATAAGATGTCCAATCATGCTAATGCCATCCAGAACAACAAGATTAAACTCAAACTCATAACACCGATCAGATGCTCAAATTGCTCAAACATGCGAGGTAGCTTGATCGCAATCCGTCCAAAAATGAACCAGTAAAGCAGCCAACCGATCGCGATTGTCGCAAGCGGTTTAACAACATTCTCAAGGCTATAAGCATCGTAATAGATGAGATTAGCAACAAACAGGCCACCGACTAGCAATCCCATTGCTGTCCAAAAACCTACCTTTAAGGGCGAGTTATGCAGTGTCTGAGCAGCCTCAGCTTTGCCAAGATTTTTGTGTGGTAAAAAGATAAATTTCGCAAACGAAATGGCGGTTCCTAAAGCGGCAAGGTTCATTCCAACCACCTGCCAGGGTAACAGGTTTTTCATGGTTAGCACCTTTGCCCCAAATCCCGA
The DNA here is from genome assembly GCA_015296075.1 of Leptolyngbyaceae cyanobacterium M33_DOE_097. GTDB lineage: Bacteria > Cyanobacteriota > Cyanobacteriia > Leptolyngbyales > Leptolyngbyaceae > DSRU01. The sequence continues at coordinate 11,107 of DVDV01000185.1, forward strand.
TAAGAGGGGGAAACCCGAAATCGAAAAACTGGCGATCGCCAATGCGATCCAAATTGGGGTATGAATGGGTTGGTTCTGCAGTTCCTTAAAATTGCGGCTTGGCAGCACTCCTGCAATCAAAAAAAGAGCTGACTTGACCAATCCATGAGTTAGGGCGTAAAACCCACCTACTTCTGGGGCTGCGAGAATAAAACCCAATTGGGAAACCGTATGAAAGGCTAACATCCGTTTGGTGTCCTTCTCAAAAACAGCATAGAAGACACCAAATAAAGCCGTACCCACCCCAAAAACGCGAATGATGGGATCAACTTCTTCGAGCAGCAGGGCACAACGAGCCAACGGCAGCACGCCCGCTTTCACAACCGCGCCCGACATCAACGCTGAAACGGGCGATTCTGATTCAGAGTGGGTCAGTGGCAACCACAAGCCAGAAACAAAAATGCCACCTTTAACTAACAACCCCATAAAAATCAGCGCAAGTGCCTCTGGAGGGGCCTCTCGCAGACCAATAAAATCGAAGGAATGGTGAGCTTTGTAAACCAGCACCGCGCCAACCAGGTAGAACAGCATGGCGACGTTACTAACAAACAAATACCGCAACCCAACCCAAATAACGCGATCGCTACGAGGGTAGGCAATTAAAAGAAAAGCAGCAATACTCAATACTTCTAGAGCAACATAAAGGCTAATAAAGTCAGCACAGGCAAGCGCTGCATTCACACTGCCATGCAAGATTAGCGTTTGTGCATAAAAGAATGTCGTACGACTACTGCGCCAGCAATAAATGATGACCGCCGCTGTCACCAGTGCATTCGTTAAGACAAAGAACCCTGTCAAAGAATCGAGTAACAAATTCACCCCGAAGTGATCCAGCAGCCTCAGGGTGAGCGGCGATCGCAACGTAAATAGTTGAGCCGCAAAAGCAGCCGAAGCAACCGCTCCAGTTAGCGCTAGCGATCGATCTAGCCGGGGAAATAAATAGATGATAAACCCGGCTAGAAACGGGAAAGTAACCCAGATGAGTGTCAGCGTAGTCATGGCGTGTTGCTTCTCTCAATCTCGTTGGTTTCTAGAGTGGGGTTATCTTGCGCCAACTTCATCACCCCAACCAGCATCAGTGCTTGAATTGAAAAACCAATCACGATCGCCGTTAGGATGACAGCCTGAGGCACAGGATCAGCATAAGCACCTTTGGGGTCGCCTGCAAGAATCGGAGTAAACACCCCCTCACGAGCTGCGACCACCACGTAATAGGCGATCACTCCCGTACTCATGACATCCATCGAAATGATCTTCATGATCAGGTTTTTCTTGAAAATAATGCCGAAAAACCCTAACAAGATTGTGAGAAAAACAAACGCTTCTAGCATGACTAATCACTCACTGGCTCTGCTTGAGGAGGAGAATCAATCGCTGATTCCCCAGATTGACCAAAGGCAACTCGTAAAAATGGAGGAGCAAGAAAGGTTGTCAAGATGACCATGATAATGATCGATACTTCCAAAGGCTTGTCTAAAATGCCACTTGCAGAACCAATTCCTGCAAAGACAAGACCCACTTCCCCTCTCGGTATCATACCAACACCGATCGCAACCCGATTGATCCCCGGTTGACCAAAGACAGACCAGCCAGTGATCAATTTGCCAATAATTGCCACCCCAATTAAAAAGACAGCAATTAAAAGTCCGGCTCGGTTTTCAGGTACGGTTGGATTTAAAACCCCTAAATCGGCGCGTGCCCCTACAGTAACGAAAAAGATGGGAGTCAGCAAATCAGCGATCGGCTTGACCAATTCATCTAACTCATTACGAGCATCTGTTTCATCGAGTACTAAGCCAGCTGCAAACGCTCCTAAAATGGCCTCTAAATGGATTGCATTGCCCAAAAAGGCCATAAAAAAGGCAAAAATGAATGCAGGAATCACAATATTCCCACGTGTCTTTAACTTGTCAACAATTGATACAAACGTTTTATTGAAAATACCACCCAGAAGAATTGAACCAATTAAGAAGGCGGTTGCGCTGCCAATCAAGTAAATGACATTTGCAACATCAATTTCACCTGTTTTCGCTAAGCTCGCAACAACTGCCAGGACAATAATGCCAAGAACATCATCAATTACTGCCGCGCCAACAATGATTTGCCCTTCTTTGGATTTGAGTTGACCTAACTCTGATAACACTTTAGAGGTGATACCGATACTCGTTGCCGTTAACGCGGCCCCCGCAAAAATTGCTGGAATTGCCGCTACATGAAAGAGTATCATCAACCCTGCCGTACCCGCCGCAAAAGGTGCCGCGACCCCGACACAGGCGACAACCGTGGCTTGAATTCCCACTTCCTTCAGTTGCCGCAGATCGGATTCCAGTCCAATTTCAAACAGCAGAATAATTACGCCGATTTCAGCCAGAACCGAAATCACTTCACTTTGCGACTCAAAGATCCGGGTCAGCGCATCCGGTGCCAAGTGATTTAATCCTTGCAGCGCTGTCATAATCACCGAGTCAGAGGCAGACATCCCTCCTTCGGGAAAAATCACCAGGTGTAACGCCGAAACCCCGACAAGTACACCAGCGACCAGTTCCCCCAAGACAGGCGGAAAGTCTAATCGCCTAGCGACCTCTGCACCAAATTTACTGGCCAGATAAATCACCACCAGCGTCAGCAGTACGCCAGACAGAATGATGGGTGAATCCTCAGCAACAACAGTCGCCAGGACGGGTATCGGAGCCATCAGAGTGGCTATTCCCCCACTGAAAGGAGGCAGAATGTTAGATAAAATCATGAGTCTAAAGCGATGAAGATTAAGAGTTTGAGGCAGTCATGAAACTGCGGAGCGGGATAAAAGAGGCAACCGGGCAAGGGCAGTCATGCTTTAAATACGGTTGCCTGGATCGAGACAAGCCTGGTCGTCAATGAGTGATGCGGGCGAATGGTGTCGAGATTATCTTGAATCACAATCAGTTTCTCCATTTGGGCATCATCTAAATCGACTAGCGGTTTGAGTAATGGTCACCAAAAAGCCGGGGTCATGACCTGGCCATTTAGGGCTGCGTCATCTAGATTCCACAGCCCTCTGGTCCACAGAAACTTTGCCCGTACAGAACCTCCGCGTCACAGAGATAGATCATGCCTGCAAAATCGGTGAAAAACTTCTCTGCAATCTGACTCGCAATAGTCTGAGCCATAATTCGATCCGGGGTGAGCACCTCAAATTTGACATTCGCCGTGGTGTCAGACACGTTAGGATGTCCCGTTGAGCGCACGTTGCGGCTGCCCTTACCACCAGTTTCCACCACCGTATAACCACTCGCTCCAGATTCTTCGATGATTGTGGCGATCTTTTTCAGTAGAACCTTTTCGGTGACGATGACAAGTTTTTTGGCTGGCTTAGCCATGTTGGTTACCTCCTTGACATATGTACATTAATCTATTGGGTCTGCCGAGCTCAGGGAGCGCCGACAGACTGTGACCCATCTGGATTAGAGTCCGCCGAGCGCCTGAGCAAGCCCGACGAAGAACGGGATACACAAGCCGATCGCAATTGGCGTGCCGATGGCTGTGGACGCACCAATATAGGCGGAGGGATTAGCAGATGGGATACCGGCTCGCAACGTTGGTGGGCCTGAAATATCCGAACTGGAGGAGGCAATAACGGCCAGAATAACGACACCGCCCATGCTGAATCCTGCAACTTGGTGGGCAATCATGCCGAGACCGAAGGCGATTAGCCCATGAATAAATGGTGCCACTATGCTATATACGACATACCATTGGGCCACCTTGCGCAGTTCACCAAGTCTAGACCAAGCTTCCATGCCCATAACCAGCATTAGAATCGCCAGCAAGCCGCGAAAAGCGGGATCGAAGAAGCCCTTATAGACGCTTTCCGGCTGGGCGAACAGGCCAAGAGCGAGACCTAACAACATTGCCGATAAGGCAGGACCCTGGAGGCTTTCCTTAATAATTGGCCAGATCTGAACCCGATTAGCACCAGGATCCTTCTGCTGGTCGCGATATTCCTGCTTGGTGCTGGGATAATTGACTGCTTCTGCGGCACTAGCCTCTAAGGCAGCAGACTTAGCCTTCTTCTTGTTGAGATAAATGTTGGCCACAACAATCGCAGTCACGAGCGCTGGGATATCCATAAAGGGATAAAGTGCGCCAGCCCATGCCTCATATGGAATTTTTTGTTCTTCCAGTAGCGTCAGTCCGGCGGCCATGGTAGAACCACTCACGGCTCCAAACAACCCCCCCGTTGCAAGCGCATCCACGACTTTGACCTTTGGTAGTTTAGCCAGTGTATAGCGTGCAATGAAGACAACCAGAACCCCTACCATTACAGCAAAGAGCATGGGTAACACCATCTCCGTCAGGTTGGAATTGCGAATCGCAATTCCACCAGTCAGTCCGATTTTGGTAAGCAACATAAAGACAATGATCGAACAAATTGCGTCTGGAATGACCAATTCGCTACCGAGAGCCGCAATGATCATCCCCCCAATTAAAAAGCTGAGTGTTGGGGACTGCAACTGCTTAATGAAGTCCATTAAAAATAAGGACAAAAAATCCACGAATGCCTCCTTCTCCCCTGACGAGGAGTATTGCAATAGATGAACTAAATGAACTCTAGGAGTTAAAGAGTGTAAGAGTGAGGCGCTTCACCCTTACAGCCCAAGCGTCGCACGAGAACCTCTAGACAGGGCTTAAGGTCATTAGCCCCGTCGGTTCAGAGGTCACGTCAGGGTACTACCAAACAGGGCAGCCCAAAAGCCGCCATAAACTGCCCTGTAGAAATCACCTCGCAGGTTATTTAGACGAAGTAGATTAGTGGACAACATAAAGTACACCTAGACGCTTAGGCCAAACCCGACCGATAACTGCGATCGCAGAAACCAGTCCAATTCCCCAAAAACTTTCAAACAGTTTTCCAGGGGATTTCTCACCAACACTTTCAGACTTGAAAGTGATTTATCAGACTTGGAAGTAATTCGGATTAATTTAATGATTTTAACTGTACGACAAATTAGGTATTAAAACTTACTCTGTAGCTAAGAATAAAACCTTTTCCCCATTGGAACTTCCTATTCTTTCTATAGAAATAACAATGAAACACCTGAAGGTTTTGTAGACTGCGCTCAATAGACCGAAAAATGATTGAAATAGATAATCGTCTCCATTGAGGAATCTTAAGGTTGCTTTGCTTAGCTGCTTCAAACAATCGCCGTAACCAGTTAAAAAGCCAGTCTATTGCATGATTCGCTTGAGCTTTTAACCCTGTTTATCTATAGGAAAGCCTCAACTTTTCAAATACTTCCAGCAATAAGGGAACTGTCGAATAGTAACGATAATGCCTTTCAGTGCAAGCTTAGCAATAGGGTGGTCTGAAACTAGAAATGAACCCTTACACAGATAGACGAGCATAAATGCAAGTCATTGACTAATCCCTTTTTACGCCAAGGGTTTAGTTGCAACTCCTCGATATAAATGAGTGACAAGATCAGGCATTTTCTCAGGTGTAAATTGCTCTATCTCAACTTGGCTAAACTGACCTTTTACGATTTGCTCAATGTTGCGATCGAGATGGCACCCGTCAGCAATCACTTTTTGAATTGGAGTCAATCGATGTTGCCATGTTTGCACTTTAGGGTTGTCACTTAACCCATGTTCCACAAAGAAGAACTTTCCTCCTGGCTTCAGCACCCGGTAAATCTCCTTCAGTGCTTGTTCAACATTGGCAATACTACATAGTGTCCAAGTACTCACAACACTGTCAAAGCTGTTCTCCGCCATTGGCAAGCTTTCACTACTCAGGACATAGTGCGCTACTGCTTTGTTAGAATCGCGAATCCGTTTTTTCGCCAACGAATTCATCCCTGGATTGCTGTCTATCACAGTGATTTTATTGATATGTGGCGGGTAGTAAGCCAAGTTTAGGCCCGTGCCAAACCCAATTTCTAAGACTTCTCCTTGGACATCTGCTAATAATGCTTGACGATATTTGGCTAGAGTTGCGTCTGATAAACTCCAATCTAGGAGGCGCGGCAAAATTACCTGTGAGTAAAATCCCATAATTGAAAACCCTTCAGAACAGCTGATGACTTGAGAAAGAGCTAGAAACAGTTGTTGAACTGACTCCACTGTACCCCAAGTTCGCGATCGCGCCTGAGTGGCTGCATCTTCTACTGTTGATAGAACTGAACCTTCGTATGCTTCACCTGCGAAAAAGAGCAAAGGACTTTGAAATAGTTTTTTAAGAATCAACTAAACATAAAAACTGTGAATTAGAGGAACATGATCAGACTTCTCAAACAAGGCTGCTAAAACAACTATGCAGACCGTAGGGGACATGGTGCTTCAGATAAAGCCGAGCGATCGCGCCTCGATCAAAATCTACACCATTGAGAATGACAACATCGGTTTGGTTATGGGCCGTGTCATACACGAGATCTAGCACCCAACCATCAGCTTCGGCACGGCTGTTAGGCTTGGGCACAAACACAGGTTCATCCGTAGATCCTTTGGGGGCAGCTCAAAAGCATTCGCGTGATGAAAAACAAAGCAGGGTTCTGCTTCTAGTTTTTGTGCAGGTTTGGAATCATACCGGGGGCATAACCCAAATGTAAGTCGGGCGATCGCTATGAAGCATAAAGCACTCAGTCGCTCCTCGCAGGCCAAAAAGATCCGGAAAAGGATTAAAGGTGACTGGATTTTGGAAGAACGGGCAGTAGCTTGGCATAATCACAAAATTAGTGATGCAGCTAGTCTCTAGCGCCCTGCCGAAAAGGTTAATTCCGCTGTTTAATGAAGTGTTTAGCTTACAAGCTACTAACACCGTTCTATTTTTTAGAAAAGAATAAACAGACACTTTCAATTGTCTTTGTGAGTCCGTCTTAAAGGCAATACAAGGGATCTAAAGACTCAAACTTTAAGTTAAATTCGTTGGCAGAGAGAATTGTCTTTTATCACCCTAGCCAAATTCTGTAGCTGTTACAGAACTTAAATGGCTGGGAATCATAATCGTTAGATCATTCGTCCCCTAATCCAGTCAAAGCGCAAATCTTTACAGGAACTTATATGTAATGTAGTCAAAGCAGCAGATAACCGCTGTTAGTATCGAAAACTCTATTTCTAGCTCGGTCATATCTTTTATTTCGTTCATTTCACCTCTAGGAGCATTCATGCTGGAACAGTTACAGACATTTTTAAGTCCTTCTGGGTTTATTCCACATGGGCACTGCTACCTCTGGAAGTCGCCTCTCGTTTGGCTCCATCTTGTTTCAGATAGCATCATCGCGCTATCCTACTTCTCCATTCCTATCACACTGCTCTATTTCACTACGAAACGAAAGGATATTCCTTTTAACTGGATCTTCTGTATGTTTGGGGCTTTTATTCTCGCGTGTGGAGTGGGGCACGTAATGGATGTTTGGACACTCTGGCACCCTAACTACTGGACTTCTGGCCTGATTAAAGCCCTCACAGCATTGATCTCCGTTATTACAGCGCTTGAATTGATCCCGCTTGTACCTAAAGCACTGGCACTTCCAAAACCGGCTGAACTAGCCGCTTCTAACCAGGAGTTAGAAGCCACCCTTCGCCAACTGCAGCAGGCTCAAATTCAGTTGATTCAAACCGAGAAAATGTCAAGTTTGGGTCAACTTGTTGCCGGAATCGCCCATGAAATTAACAACCCAATTAACTTTATTCATGGCAACTTGACCCATGCCACTGAATATATCCAGGAACTCGTAGGATTGTTACAGCTTTACCAAAAGACTTATCCAGAGCCAGAACCAGAGCTTCAAGCAGCACTGGAAGAGTCTGAAGCGGAGTTCATCCTTGAAGATTTGCCTAAGCTAGTTACCTCTATGCAAGTTGGAAGTTTACGGATTCGGCAATTAGTGTTGTCGCTCCGAAATTTTTCGCGTTTAGATGAAGCGGATATGAAACCTGTTAACTTGCACGAAGGGATCGACAGCACACTCCTTATTTTACAAAATCGATTACAGCCAAAGGTCGGACATCCAAGCATTAGCCTGATCAAGGAGTATGGTACGTTGCCTTTGGTGGAATGCTATGCCGGACAGATCAACCAGGTATTTATGAACATTATTGCGAATGCGATCGATGTGTTGGAAGCAGAAGGAATCAGAACATCGACAGCAGACGAAACGAAAGCGTGTTATTTACCTTGCATCAAAATTCGGACAAGTCTGTGTGATTCAAACTGGGTCATGATTGAGATCTCTGATAACGGAGTGGGTATGAGTGAGGCAGTCAAGCAGCAGATTTTTAATCCTTTCTTTACAACAAAAAGTATCGGAAAAGGGACAGGACTGGGCCTATCGATTAGCTATCAAATTATTGTTGAAAAACATGGTGGCTCATTAGAATGTATGTCTACTCCTGAGCAAGGAACCACGTTTCAAATTCGGATCCCAACCCAACAGCCGCGATCGCACCTCGCTTCTGGCCGAGTCATGACCCAATTGACTCCTTGAGACTCCCGGCATTTTTGACAGATTTGCTGGCGTTCGGCTGCTAGTGAGGCATTTACCTGCAATGATCTGAGTCAGTGCATCGTTGAGGAATCATTCATGCAGGTGACGATCGCGGCTCTAATTTGGGATAAACCACCTCATCTAGCAGCATTTCTCGATGCGTGCAAGGCGCGTGCTGTCGAGGCTTTAGGTCAAAAGTTTCGAGGCTACGACACAGACAAGCAAATTCACGCCACGATTGTAGGACTTGAACGCATTCCTACAAACACCTCCGCATTTCATAACGCGAACTTCAACAGGCATCGCCAGTGCCAGTTAGAGATGGACTATGCAGGTTTGCTCAATTACTTTCAGACGTGTGCCAATTTCCCAATCCAAATTCAGATTGGAGGTTTTCAGAACCGAGACTACCCATTTGTGAGTCGGGGCGATCGCCCCTTTTCGCGCTCTTTCTCCATCCGTCCTGGACGCAACCATGCAGGCGATGAGGTTGAATTTATTGTGATGATGGGCTGGCCAATTCAGGCAAGAGAGCTGACCACTGCTCAAAACCAACTGCCAGAGCTTAATGAAACACTCAAGTACCCAAAATCTCTCGACTCTATTCGACAAACGGTTCAAACGTTTAATGCGCTGCACGCCTATCATGCAGCACCGACTGATATAGACAACGACTTCTTTTTTCGGATTGGCATCATTGATAACCCAGCCGCGATTGATCCCGTTATCAAACACCAGCTTATTGACTCAATGCGTGAGTGGCTTGCCCACCGTGATCCAATTATCGTCAATGTGAAACGCTCAGATGTTTGGCTGATTCAATATGCATCGCCTGAGTTGCCACCCGACTCAACGACCAACCCTTATCGAATCACTGACCCAAATCTAGACGCAGACTTTTGTCGATCGCTCTACTAAAACGGTAGAAAGGGTTTCTTCGTCGCCATCATTTTGTGCCAGCTTCATCTGAGCTTTAATCGATGAAGTTTCGATTAGGGCAATCCAGTTTTGTTACCTGTAAGACCAAGTGAGCCATCTTTTCCAGTTAAGCTTTTACTTCTCCAGAGCAATCACCGAGCTTCTCAGGGGCAATTTATCACGCCATTTCAGTCTTTGAGTGTAACGATGTAATGTGATTTAACGATGTTGCAGAGAGTAACTACTGGTTCCCCTGAACGCGATCGCTCGAACTTAGCCAGCTCAACTCAATTACCTCGCAATCTGAGCCTTGTAGAGACTTGGGGATTTGGCCTGACAGGTCTGCTGTTATGGATGGGAGTCGCACCGGGCACCCAGGCTGAGTTAGGCGCGCAGGCAATGTGGGTTTGGATTCCGGGGGCGATCATCGGAGTTTTAGTCAACTTACAGGTTCGCGCTTTAGGGCAGATGTTTCCGGATGTGTCTGGGGGCACACCCAACTACGTCACGCATCTGCTGAAAGACTACCCAAAACTCACGAGCTATGCGGCGATCGGCTACTTTATCAGTTGGGTCGCCGTTTTACCCGTCAATGCCATCATTTTGGCTGACTTGATCAATGCAGTTCTAGAGCCGTTAGGCATTGCATTGCCCGATCTGGCATTACGAGTCGGCTTCACCGTTATAGCCTTTGTTGTTGCTTTTAGCGGCAGCCAGGCTTTAGGCACTCTGCACCTCGTCTTCTTATTACCAGCTGTCGGGTTTCTCCTGGCGTTTTGCTTACAAGGCACTCACGCAGTGCTGTCTTCATCCTCTACCCTCAGCATCTTGCCCGACAACAGCTCTACTTTTTCCTTTCAGGGTTGGGCTAAGTGGTATCTCAACGGCACCTACGCATTTTATGCCTGCGAAACCGCATCGGTCTTTGTCGCTGACAGTAAGAAGCCCTTTGGTACACTGCAAAGTCTACTAGTTGCGGCAGCGTTCATTCCGCTTGTATATATTGGCGGTTCCTGGGTATTGCTGCACCTGGCACCCGACACTGGACTGGCCAACAATACTTTTTTGAGTTTGTTAGCCGCTGCCAAGCCCTTTTGGGGAGAGTCGGCTTCATTTTTAGTGACGTTTCTTGTTGTCTCCAGCAGTTTGCTGTCTTGTGCGACAGCGGTTTCTATCTGTCCGCGAGTTCTATATCAGTTAGCCCAAGATCATCACCTCTCTCCAATATTTAGTGTGACTTCGCGCCAGGGCGTTTTTGCACCAGGTTTACTGCTGACCCTAATTTTGAGCCTGGTCTGGCTGATTTGGGGAGACGTTCATCAAATTGTGATGATCACAGGCGTTAGCTGGCTTGTGTGTTTTATCGTCTTACATTGGGGTTTGTGGCAACAGCGCAATGACTCAGTGGTGTTCTTGCCCTGGTTGTCGCTGGGGCTTTGTGTGTTAGAGGTGTCAGCCTTACTGGTTGGTGGTTTTGCCTGGGGGCTGCAAGATTTGCTGATCGGTCTGTTACTACCGATCGCCCTGTTAGCGATCGACGGGCTACTGCGGCAATTGCCTCTGCAAGCTCACATGACGCAATGGCTTAAGTATTGGTATCGCGATCGCAAGCAAAAAACGCTGCACGGGTTTATTGCCTTGCAGGTGTTTGTGCTGGTTCTGTTCATTTGTGGTGCGACCATCCTGAGCTGGTTTGGTAGTACGCTTGTAGCCAACAGTGCCACCGGACTCAATGCCGATCTGCTCGTTGTGATGATTTTGGTGCTCTCCTTTATTGGCATTGCCGTTGCCTGTTGGACTATTTTTCCTCAAATTGTGGCAGTCGATGAAGCTCGTCAAGAAGCCGAAGAGTTATCAAATGATCTGCAACAAACCCTGCAGCAGCTTCAGCAAACTCAGCTCAAAATGGTGCAGCAAGAAAAAATGTCGAGCCTGGGCCAACTGGTCGCTGGAATTGCCCATGAAATCAATAACCCCGTCAACTTCATTTATGGAAATGTCAACCACGCCCAAACCTACGTTGAGGACTTGTTGAGCTTTATTCAGCTGTATCAGAAGCAATATCCCGGCCCTCACCCAGAAATTGACGAAGCAGCAGAAAGCATTGATTTAGAGTTTCTGCAAGTCGATTTACCCAAGCTTCTCAGCTCTATGCAGATTGGCACAGACCGGATTCGCGAAATTGTGCTGTCACTGCGCAACTTTTCTCGCATGGATGAAGCCGAATTTAAGGCCGTCGATATTCATAGCGGCATTAACAGCACCTTGATGATCTTGCAACACCGGATTAAAGCCAATACCCAACGTCCAGAAATTGCCGTGATCAAGAACTATGACCATCTGCCGCTGATTGAATGTTGCGCCGTACAACTAAACCAGGTGTTTATGAACATTTTGTCCAATGCGATCGATGCCCTGGATGAGATGAATGTAAAACGGAGCTATCAAGAAATTGAAGCAGACCCCAATCGCATTACCATCACCACGGCTGTCATTGATTCAAACTGGGTACAGATCGCGATCGCCGACAATGGCCCTGGCATCCCTGAAGCGATCAAAAACCGGATTTTTGATCCCTTTTTCACCACCAAAGCCGTTGGCAAAGGTACGGGGATTGGCATGTCCATCAGCTACCAAATCATTGTTGAAAAACACGGTGGAAAGCTTGAGTACTTCTCATCCCCCACTCAGGGAACCGAATTTATCATTCAAATTCCTGTCCACCAGTTAGTTTCAGAAGGTGCTTTAGATCCACCGCTTTAGCCTGAGACAGGAATTTCTCAATTATTTGACCAGGTGCGGATAGATTTTGCGAATGGCGAGACTCAAAAAAATCAGCATAAGGGCAACGAGCCAAAGCAATTGCAGCCACCAATAGGGTTGAAGTCCTAAGTTCCAGCGCAGCAGATCGATTAGCGAAGACAGCGGCAGAACAGTTGCGATCGCGTGCAAAACAGGTGGCAGGGTTTCGCGCGGGAAGTAAGTGCCACACAGCGTAAACATCGGAATGATGAACAAAAAGATGGGGATGTTGATTTGGTCGATTTGACGTACACTGCCAGCCGTGAACAGCCCCATTGCCCCAAATAAGAGGCTACCCAGCAGCATTAAGGGTAAAGAGAGTAGTAGATTAAGCGGCGAGTAAAGCCCCCAGGCAACCGCCACCAGACCTGTCAAAGTTCCGGCAATCATGCCCTTTGTCGCGGCCCACAACCAATCGCCTAAAAAGACTTCGGTAAAGCTGAGCGGCGCGGTCAGCAAGGCTTGCCACGTTTTTTGAAAGTTCAGCCGAATAAAACTGGAGTATCCCCCCTCAAAAAAGGATTGAAACAGCACCCCGATCGCAATCATAGCCGGGGCAATAAACCGCAGATAAGAGACGGGCTGACCAGCATAGGTGATGTCTCCAACCAGAGGAGAAAGCCCAAACCCGAAAGCAATCAGGTACATGATTGGTTCTGTGACAGGCGGCAAGAAGTTGACCAACCAGGTGCGTTGATAGACCTTAGCGTGGCGATGCCAGACAGAGTAAACTCCCCAAGGAGTGGCAGATAGGCGTTTCATTCCAAAACTTTTCCTGTTAAACGAAGGAATACATCTTCAAGGTTGGCGAGGCGACGGGTCAGGCGTTGCGGTTCAGCTGCAACCAAATAATCCCAAAGGGGAGTGTAACCGGGTAAGGCCAGGAGGTAGCCACTGCCAAACGGGCGACACCAGGTATTGAACTGAGCCGCTAAAGCCTGGAGTTTGGCTTCATCCACACCTTCAATTTCCACAACTTCTTTGCCAACTGTGCGCTGGATCAACTCATCCGGAGCGCCCTGGTCAATCACCTGCCCCTGCTGAAGCAGTAGGAGGCGATCGCAGAGCCGCTGAGCCTCATCCATATAATGAGTGGTGAGCAAAACGCCACACCCTTGCTGTTTGAGCGCAATCACGAGTTTCCAAAATTCTTGCCGCGCATCGGGGTCAAGTCCGGTTGTTGGCTCATCTAGAAAAACAACATGAGGATGGTTGATTAAGGCACGGGCGAGTACCAATCGCCGTTTCATGCCTCCCGAAAGTTCATCGATTCGTTTTTTGGCATGGTCTTCTAAATTGACCTGCGCCAATAGCTCACCCACTCGATTTCTTGCGGCCTTTCCGGTGAGGCGGTAATGATGCGCAAAGTGGAGCAGGTTCTCAAAAACAGAAAAGTCAGGATCAAGGTTGTCTTCTTGCGTGACAATGCCCATTTTGGCGCGAGCCGTGCGGCCATCACTCTGCACTTGAATCGAACCCAGTTTGACAAAACCCCGACTGGGGGCAACGCCGCCATAGAGCATGCCAACGATCGTTGTTTTTCCGGCTCCGTTGGGGCCAAGTAACCCTAAAACTTCACCGGGATGGATTGTGAAACTGACATTTTGCACAACAGGCGTGTCACCGTATTGCTTGTATAGATCATAAGCAACCAGGGCGGTTGTATCGGTTGTTTGAGTGGTAAGCGACAGCATGGATTAAGTTAATGGATGTGTAGCAATTGGGCATTGCAGAATGCCGTTTGGGTAAACTGTCTCAACTGAAACGGCTCGTTCTTTTGGCCTTCTCTTCTTGGAAGTGACCGCATTCATTACAATACTACATCGTACTACAAAAAAATCCCCCAAATGGATGATTGGAATCTGGGGTAACACACAAATTTCTCTCAGGAAAAGTGAATAAAGCAACGCGATCGCCTGTCGCTGCTTAAACACAACCTTATCCACAATCCAAAATCTAAAATTTCTACAAGCACAGAGCAGATCGCCACTTTTCCAAAGTTGGAGATCTTGACCACTCACAGCGACTTATCCAAAAAATCGTGGGCAAAACTCGCCTCTACCCAACCGACCACCTCACCCAAAATTCCTGAACTCCAACTTGACGTTTAGAGTGTGCTTTAAAGATCTGATATGAATACCTTAACTCTCATCTACCCATCCACCTGCAACCCGTCAACTTCTAGACAAGCTCCTGCTGGATTGTGAAAGGAATTTCCCAAAGAGAGATTCCTTTCACAACGCTCTCCGTTCTCAAATGATTTGCGACTGTTCTATCGCAATCCGATCTGGACTGTTATAAAACGGGATGTGCAATTACGGGGCAGTTGATAATTGCCTTAGTTGGGCGCAAGCCGTATAGCCAGGGGTTACTCGGGCCATCAGGATTGATCGAAGCATTTGTCACCAACCCAGCTTTTATCAATCCTTGTAGGTCTTCAAACGAGGTAATTCTTCTAACTTTGTTTGCTTTGATGGCTGCTTCTGTCCACATATTGACGTGGGCATCCCACAAAGGGCTGTAGTTATTGTTGGCAGAGCGATCGTTATTCGACGGGGGATAAGGGAAAACGTTAATTGGGTCAATCCCACCATTTGCTAATGAAGCGGTGAATCCTTGATGTTGACCTGTGCTCGTGTCGGTAATTCCATTCAGCACCGGGGAGAAACCCAACAGCGCAGAGCGATCGGAAGGCGTTGATTTTCCATAGGCAGGAATATTCGCCAATCGGGGTGTATAAACACCTTTCTCTAAAACGGAGGGAACATCCGCTGATACATCCGTCACCAGATGATAGAAATATTGCCGACCTCCCTGAAACCCATCCAGGATGGATAAGGTTACTGTTCGCTGCTTTAGATCTAGAGATACGAGGCGATCGTGACTGCCTGAAGCATTATGAACAAGTTGCACGTTTAGAACAACTTTGCTGGGCATGACAACCATAGAAGACCACTGAGCATCTCCCACAGCTCCTGGTTTTGCCACTTTAGGAGGAAAAACTTCTGGCGAGCCTGGTTCAACTTGATACTCAGGAGAAAAATCGACATTTCCTTTGAACTTGAGCAACCCTCCCTGCAAAGTGACCGTTTGGGCACCGTTAGAAGCGATCGCGTACTTCATCTTAGGGGCGTAATTGACGCCCAGTCTCTTAGCCACATTGAAGTCAGAAGCTTCTGTGATGATGTAGTACACAGAGTTGCCTTTGGGCGAAAGCCCTCGGTACAGGGGTAGCGTTACATTTGCTTTATCAGGGGTAAAGTCAATTGCCAGGGCACTCTTGACATAGACATTGTCGCTAGGCTTAAACTTAACGGCTGTTTTTTCAGAATAAATTGGTCTGCCCGATTCTTTCGCAGCTGTTGCTAGCAAAGCTTGAGCCTCTGCCATTCCATTGGGTGCAGCTACAACATATCCTGACCCAATCGACACCATTAGGGCAAGTAGGAATCCGATCACCAATCCCAATCGCTTATTCATGTATCCTTCCTTTGAGAGTGATTCAATTAACAAACTCATCCCCACTGATTGAGCCACTGCAAGCTGAGATCCCATGAGATCAGCTCGGTCAATACCTGATCACTGAAGAGCATTTGCTAAGGAATAGGAACCAAATAATAACGAGAAAATAAGACGGAAAGGGCTAACTTAAAGGAGAAGCTGAGGGCTACTATTATCAATGCTTTGGGCACATTTTGAGCAGATTTTGCAGCTTAAATCTCGATTCCATTGTGAATGGGTCTTATTGTCAAAGTTAGCTTTACTCCTAACTTTGATAAAGTAGCCCAGCCCTTGACTGGCGAGTTCTGAAAGTCCTACAGAACGATTGAAAAAACAGTCTGGACGATTGCCTTAGAGAACCGATCCAAAAGTCCGAATCGTCTTTGCTGGATGCCATACACAGGCTCAGTGAATTCGCACAAGCTGGTATTTTTCAGGTTTCTCCCCCAAAATAATACTTACAAAATCAATCTACTTAGAAGTACTTTAGTTCTACTTCCTGTCGCCTGTTGCTGTAAATCCCTATGGCCTTGAATGATGCTGCATTCTCTTCAACTTGGGACGAATAGGCAATTTGTCCTCTAAAAAAACAACTGCCATAGCAAACGCGATCGCTACAGCAGTTTTGTCAGTTATGTAAGAGGAGAGATTCGACTAGGCTTTCACCCCGTTGGCTGCGTAGACACCTTGCCCAATACTCTGCCATTTACCTTCCATCTTGCCAGCTGAGAGCAATTTCGTCAGGGCTAGTCTGGCTCGCTTTGAATCTGCTTCTGACAAGTTGCCGTACATTTCCTTGACCAAGTCATTTACATGGACTGGCTTACTGGCGCGAGTCAGAAGTTCGTCAGCGATTTCTCCAAAGGTTTTGTCTTGATATTTTTTCGCCAACAACTCACGTAATTCTTTTGTTTTACCCGCAGGTGCCGGCTTAGAACTCGCCTTTGGTGCAGCAGGTTTCTTCTCCTTAGTCGAACTACTTGCCGGAGTTTTGGCTGCTTTTGCCTTCGTTTGAGGCTTTACATCGCCTTTTGGGGCTGTTTCAGTCTTTGCTGCTGATTCTACTTTGGTCGGTAAACTGTCTAGCACTGATGTCAAAGCCAGCAACGGGTCGAAAGCAGGAGGTGCATCTCCATTGGAGGTTGTTCCATTTTCGGGGGTTGCCGTCGGGGCACTCGCTACCTTTTTAGAAGGTGCCTTTGATTTTGTCGAGGCAGGAGTCGCTGCGGTTTTAGCCGCTGGAGTTGAGGGTTGAGAACCGGGTTCTGTCAGCCCTAAGCTATCCGCTTCTGCCAGTAAGGTTTCAATACCTTGCAACTGGGTTGTTTTCTGCTGGAGTTGTTGATTCATCCAGTCCAGTTCTTCGGTCAGGTGCTCTTTTACTTTTTGAAGGGATGTGACAAGGGCGATCGCTTCGTCTGAAGGGAGAGTTTTTAGGTAAGCCATTAGAGTTGTCGTTAAAAGAGAGTAATGATTTGATTCTACGCCACACTTTGCCGATTCAATCAAAAATATAAAAATAATAGAGATACAAGTTGGTTGAGGTCTTGAGGCGACCACGACTCAGTGCCAGCTTAACCCCTTTGGTTTAGCTGAAGCCGTTTTAGGAAAGAGACTATCCTCCTGGGCTACACTTTCCAAAACTCAAGAACCGCAAGCCACTTGGTTCCATCTTTGTAGGGCTAATACTTCCTTTGCCTACTGGGATCAGCTGGTTTCGCTTAATAAGTTGAAATATTGAGGTCGATTCCAAACTGGCTTCCAGTACCATTCATAACGTTAAGATAGACGAATAGACCCTGATTGATCTGATTGCAAAATGGAGTACGCTTTATGAATCAGTCAACACGCTATCGGTCATTCACTGAGTTTTACCCGTTTTACCTCGACGAACATTCCAATCCCATTTGTCGTCGATTACACTTCATTGGCACAACTTTGGCTTTGATCTTTCTGATTGCCGCGATCGCAACTCAACTCTGGTGGCTCATTGCTGTGGGTATTGCCCAAGGCTATATGTTCGCCTGGAGTGGGCACTTCTTCTTTGAGCGCAATAAACCTGCAGCCTTTCAGTATGTCTGGTTTAGCCTTCTCAGTGACTGGTGTATGTGGTGGCAAATTTTGACGGGTAAAATACCGCTTTAATGAAATGGAATCGGTACAGACAGAGGATTCTCCAGGCGAACGACATCGGGGCAACAATACGATGCTGGAATGAGTAGTATGTCAGTACTGCAAAAGTGATGACGGAGTGCAGGGCGGAACTCCTGCCTGGGGCGTGCCTCTACATCCTCTTGTGCCAAACTCTATGAATATCGCTATACCTTTGATGCTGACTTTTAAGTGAGGGCAACAATGCGGATCGAAAGGTGATCTCGTTGTATGTCCACACTTAGCCAACTCGGACTGGATCAGATTTTGGATGTTCTTGATGGAGTACCAGTTCGTTCCCAAGCCTACAAAATCTTCTATGTCCAGCGGTAAGTTAGGATTACATTAACAACTTAATCTACAGTCCTAAATCTGTTGTGGGGTTGGGCGATCGCCGTGCGAGGCTCTTTCTGCAGGAAATTTCTCACAATCGAAATAGGCTTGCTGATTTGGGTATTTATGCTTGACAATCACAAATATGACCAAAAAAGTCCTCTTGATCGACGATGATTTAGACATTCAAGAAATCACTCAAATTGTTATTCGCAAAATTGCCGGATGGACAGGCATTTCGGCTACAACTGGAATTGAAGGGTTACAGAAGGCAAAAACAGAATTGCCTGATGCAATTCTCTTGGATATTTCCATGCCGGATATGGATGGATTTCAGGTGTTTGAGCAACTGCAAGCTGACCCCGTGACCCGATCAATTCCGGTTATATTGTTGACTGCAAAGACATCCCACAGCGATCGCGATCGTTTTGCTGAAATGGCGATTGCAGGAGTGATTTCAAAACCTTTTGACCCGGTAACGCTTTGGCAACAAGTGGCTACCTTTTTGGGATGGCCTCTTTAAACCAAATATCTTATAAGAATCTTAGAAGTTCGCCCTAGCATTTAGCTGTTGGTCTTCTAAAGAAAGTCACGTTTCGTAATTCAGGATAACGTTACCTATGAACGTCTTAATTCTGGCGCTATTAAACCTCTGACAATCCTCAAACTCCCTGCCTATTAAAGATTTTAAACCACAAAGTCTACTTTCTTGAAACCGCCCTAAAGCTCTTTAGAGGCATTACGCCCAATCATTTATCAGAAACCTTGTCGGAATTCTGATTAATTTTTATCGATTTAGTAACAATGACTTCTAGGCTTATCTTACTGGTCAATGAAAGTAATGCAGAGGAGGAAAAAGTTATTCGCCTGTGTTTAAATCACGTCGCAGGTTGGAATGTCGTTTCTATTTCCTCTAAATATAAAGAACTCAGTTTGTTGCTCAAAAATCAGCCTGATGCGATTATTATTAATGCCTTATTAACCAATATTAATGGCCTCAGCTCAAACCAAACAGGTCTAATTCACAATCTTAAAAAACATCCTGTGACCCAAAGCAGCCCCATCTTGTTGTTGATTGATACAGCCAACTGGCTCACAACTGTCCAATTCAAAACTTGGAGAATCGCAGGAGCGATCGTTAAACCGTTTGATCCGATAACGTTGCCTTTGCAGATTATGAGTATGCTGGGGTGGAATGAGCCTCAAGAACGGTTGATGTGATTGAATTAGGGCGTGCTTTAAAGGTTTAGGAGAAGTGTTTTAGCTTTTGCGGATCTCCCTGCTCCCCCGTGCTTATGTGTCGCTACCTGTTGAGGCACGTGGATTAAATAACCTGTAAAACGTGCGATCGCCATCAGCCATCATCCTGCCCCTCTCCCTGAGAAGAAGCATACCAGGATTTTCTTAGGGGCATTAGAATTTACATGAAAGACAGCCGTTTCAACAGTTAAACGCTACAAAGACATCGCGGAACGCAATTGAGAATTGCTAGTTGATCCAGGGGTTCTGTCATTTCTAGAGGAGACAGCATGGAATTTGTATTTGATGAAAAGTCAGCAACTTCGTCCTTTGTCGAGATAATCTGGCAGGGCCACAGCGATCGCGCTGGCACTTTTACTTCGGTTGCGACTAGCAACTGGGAAATGGTGTTCACAACCTTTAATGGGAGGACGAGCATCACTGCGCGGGGGCCAGAAACCAAAGCTTCAACAGCCGATTACCCCGCCGATGCTGATTTTTTTGGCATTACCTTTAAGCTTGGCACGTTTATGCCCCATCTCCCCATCAAAACCCTGTGCGATCGCCAGGATGCATCTCTGTCTGAGCTGTCAGGCAATTCGTTTTGGCTCTACGGTTCTACATGGGAGATTCCAACTTTTGATAACGCCGATGTGTTTATCAGCCAATTGATCCGTCAGGATATTCTCGTGTATGATCCGATCGTCGCAGCAGCAATCCAGGGAGACACGCCCGACCTGTCAATTCGTACCCTGCAATACCGATTCTTGCAGGCAACGGGCTTAACTCACAAGACAATTCAGCAGATCGATCGTGCCCACCATGCCGTCTTATTGCTTGAGCAAGGTGTACCTGTCTTAGAAACAGCTTTGGAACTCGGCTATTTTGATCAGGCTCATTTGACGCATTCGCTCAAGCGGTTTATCGGCCAAACCCCTGCCCAAGTTGCTCAAAGACGTGTAGTGGAATAGGTTGCGTTTTTTTCCAAGACGGTTGGGGTATAGCTGCAATATGCTGACAGCATCAGTTGCGATCGCAAAAGGAGAACGTCATGCGCAAAATAGTCGTCACCGAATTTCTTTCACTAGATGGTGTTATGGAAGAACCTGCCTGGACAGTACCCTATTGGAATGACGCGATCGCACAGTTTAAGGACGATGAGCAAAGTACTACTGATGCTTTGCTGCTTGGGCGCGTAACCTATCAAGGCTTTGCAGCGGCTTGGCCCCAGAGTACAGATGAAGGCGCAGACTATATGAATAACGTATCCAAATATGTAGTGTCTACCACATTGGAAACTGCTGAATGGAACAATTCAACACTGATTAAAGACAATATTGTGGAAGCGATCAATCAACTGAAACAGCAAGAGGGACAGGATATTTTGGTCTATGGCAGCGCGACTCTTGTGCAAACACTCATACAGCATGATCTGGTCGATTGCTACCGCTTGCTGATCTACCCAGTCGTTTTAGGAGAAGGCAAACGCCTATTTCAAGCAGGGACTCCCACAACTCTAAAACTAATAGATTCACAGTCTTTCTCAGGCGTTGTAGCGCTTGTTTATGAACCCAATCGCGAATAATCCGTTCGCCCTAATCCACTGCCTCAAAAACAGTCGTTAAGTTTTATTGCGTTTCGTTGTAGGGTTGCCCAATCGAGGCTGGACTGACGCGATCGCATCTGTCCTTTTCTTTGCTTGGTTGCTAGCTGCAGGCTTTCCACCGTTTGCTTAACTCACGGTCATGCTACTATCAAAACCCGCTCAGAAAATGCTGTGAACGTGTTTTCTAATGGTGGTTGGAGCCGCGCAAGAAACGATCGCAGACAAAACCGGAAACAGAGAAACCCTAAATGAGATCAAACCCCTGTAGAACCAAACCCGCCCTCGCCTCGTACGGTTTCAGATAAAGACTTCACTTCCTCAAGTTCTGCGCGGAGGACGGGTGCGATCACCATCTGCGCGATTTTCATGCCCGGAAGCACCTGAAACATTTGCTTGCCATGGTTGATCAAAATCACGCCAATTTCACCTCTGTAACCCGCATCGACTGTGCCAGGTGTATTGAGTACCGTAATCGCATGTCTCAAAGCTAAACCGCTTCTAGGCCGGATTTGAGCCTCAGTGCCCAGAGGGAGTTCGATCGCAATCCCTGTTTTAACAAGTTGCGATTCACCAGGGGCGATCGCTTGCGCTTCAACGGCAAACAGATCTAAACCGGAATCATCGCTATGCTCATATTTGGGAAGCATTGCAGACTCCGCCAACTTTAAAACCTTGACCTTTACCATTTGCATCCGCGATCGCCGCTCCAAAACAGACCGACTCAATCCTTACCATACAAACTTGCGCGCTGGCTAGGTCTGCCCGGAAAGGGTTGTCAATCCTTGAGGCAAGCGGAGTCTAAGATCAAATCCGGGGTATCCATGCAGGATCCGTAGGGGCGAGTTGTGCTTCTACATTTCGCTATTGATTCGCTTCTGTCTGCTAAACCCCCCGTACAAATCATGAGTATTCATCAGATTTGATCTAACCTTTCAATCCTGGTTGGCTGACAGAACTAAGAAGGTGGAATGCGGCTGAGGACGGTGAATTCGCGCCTAAAGGAATCTTCTTGCTGTCGCTTGGAGGCCATGGCAGGTTGAGGGTCAGGCAGACTCGATAAGAACTGAAAAACTTGAA
>DVDV01000221.1 GCA_015296075.1 Leptolyngbyaceae cyanobacterium M33_DOE_097
AAACATTTGTACTGAAGTCAGAGCCTCTAAAGGCTTGTGCGCTCAATTTTATGAACGGCAGAATGGGTATTCCAGCCATTGATAGCTGTTCAAAATGAATATTTTTGTGAGAATTATTCTCATACTGAGAATTGCTGAGGAGTTCAATTACTGCTTGAAATTATTTGGCTGATTTTCTTAAGATGGGCTGAATGATTTGGACGACTCTTTACTCTACGACGAGAGTGTAGATTGGCTGCTCTAATTCTTACTTGCTGGTGAAAATTAGGGGTCAAATGCCGCTTTCTCTTTTCGTTTTTAAGAAGTAGCGTAAAGAGTGGTTTTGAGGTTGATTGGCAAGGTTAAAGCATCCTCTAAGGTCATTTCCAAATCTTTAGGGAGAGTCGCAAGGTGAGCAGCAAAGTCATCGAAGAAAAGGCATGGGAAGCACTAGAAGAATCGGTTATTTACTACCACGGTCAACCCGTTGGTACGATCGCGGCACGCGACCCTGACATTGATGCCCTAAATTATGACCAATGTTTTATTCGTGATTTTGTTTCCTCTGCACTTCTGTTCTTGATTAAGGGCAAAAGTAGTATCGTTCGTAACTTTCTCGAAGCTACACTCAAACTGCAACCTAAAACGACTCAGCTCGATTGTATTAAACCCAGCCGGGGCTTGATGCCAGCGAGTTTTAAGATTCAATCGTTTAATCAGCAAGAGTATCTTCGGCCTGACTTTGGCGACCATGCGATCGGGCGGGTCGCTCCCGCTGATGCAGGGCTGTGGTGGATTTTGCTGCTGCGAGCTTACACCACTTCAACAGGTGACAAAACTCTGGCTCAACGCGAAGACTTTCAAGAAGGGATTCGTCTCATTCTGCAACTCTGTCTGGTCACACGCTTTGATATGTACCCGATGCTGTTGGTGCCCGATGGTGCCAGCATGATTGACCGACGTATGGGTATGTATGGGCATCCCCTCGATATTCAATCGTTGTTCTACGCTGCGATGGTGGCTAGCCTGGAGTTGTTAGAGCCAACCTACCAGAAGAATCAATTTATGATTCAGGCGGTGCAAAATCGGGTTGGCCCTTTGCTCAGACAACTGCGCGAAAACTATTGGCTTGACTCCGATCGCCTGAATGTAATTTACCGTTACCGGGTTGAAGAATACGGTGAAGAAGCGCTGAACCAATTCAACATCTACTCAGATTCGATTCCCTTTTATTGGTTGGCCAAGTGGATGCCTGAAGCAGGGGGCTATTTAGCGGGTAACTTAGGCCCGTCTCAACTCGATTGTCGCTTCTTCTCACTTGGTAACTTGATGGCGGTGATTTCCTCCCTCACCAATGAGGAGCAGTCGCACAAAATTTTGAACCTGATTGAGTTGCGCTGGAGTGATTTGATTGGTCACATGCCCATGAAACTTTGCTATCCTGCGCTTGAGAATGGTGATTGGCGTACTGTTACGGGCGCTGACCCCAAAAACCGTGCCTGGTCTTACCACAACGGGGGTAACTGGCCGGTGTTGTTGTGGATGCTGACCGCTGCTAGTAAGAAGATGGGTCGTGGCGAGTTGGCGCACCACGCGATCGCGATCGCTGAGCGGCGACTTCTCCTAGACCAGTGGCCTGAGTACTACGATGGTCCGGATGGTCGTCTGATTGGGAAGGAGTCGCGCAAGTTTCAGACCTGGACGATCGCAGGCTATCTGCTTGCTAAAGAATTAGTCGCAAATCCTGATCACCTTGATCTTGTCGCCTTTGATCCCTATCTTTGGTAACGCAAAAGGTGGTTGAGTCTGGTTGCATCAAAGGAACATTGTCCGTCACTTCAATTGTTAGGGTGCATCTTGTTTGGTTTAACTTTGTTAATTGAGTCTGGCAAAAAGTTGCTAGAAAAAACGCTTTCTAAGACGCTGGTTTCATCAATATTTCAGGCATTTGCTAGCCATTAGGAACACAAATTTAATTAAGTAGAGTGTGTCAGCCGAAGTGGTAACGCACCAGAAGCGGTTTAGGCAGTGCCGCTGGTCACACTTTTATGAGGCCATATCGCAGGTTCTACTTGTCCTACGGATGTTTATTTCCATCCTTCAATGCTGGTTAGAATGCACTTCTACCTGTTGTCGCCTGATTTAGAAAATGGATCGCGTGCGATCTAACACGTTAGGTTGTCATCGCGAAGGCTGCCCGCTAAAGTGATTTTGTCTCAGCTTGAAAGCGATTTTGTTCTCAACCAAGCTAGCTAGAATGCCAGCAATTCTCATTTTGAAACATTTGTACTGAAGTCAGAGCCTCTAAAGGCTTGTGCGCTCAATTTTATGAACGGCAGAATGGGTATTCCAGCCATTGATAGCTGTTCAAAATGAATATTTTTGTGAGAATTATTCT
>DVDV01000132.1 GCA_015296075.1 Leptolyngbyaceae cyanobacterium M33_DOE_097
AGAATAATTCTCACAAAAATATTCATTTTGAACAGCTATCAATGGCTGGAATACCCATTCTGCCGTTCATAAAATTGAGCGCACAAGCCTTTAGAGGCTCTGACTTCAGTACAAATGTTTCAAAATGAGAATTGCTGCATCAGCATGGACTCGGTTGATTCTCACGCTGAGTTTTGTGACTCTGAGGGGTTAAAGTTTCCCTTATTAGCCGATGAAGATGGCGCGGTCAGCAAAGCCTATGGCTCACTGATGGGGGCTATGTCACTGCGACACACCTACATCGTTGACCCGAATGGTAACTTACGCGCTATTTTTACAGGTGTTCGACCCATCATTCACAGTGCCGAAGTACTTGAAAAGCTAGACGAGTTGCAGCGCGCTTAATCAGGCTTGAGGCTATTGGCTCTCGTTCAATTGATTGATTTGCTGGCGTTGCTGGTTGGGCGTATGAATTCTGTGAGGACGTTTCGCGTTTGCGTAGCATCTCCATCGGAGACAACGCCCTCTATCATGGGGATGCTTATCCAAAAATCCTGTATACATTCAGCAACGCCAATTAGCTTACTCAGGCTTCCAGTTTTGGGTGCTTTTTTGTTCTGCAAACATTGGTAGAACGACTGGCGCGATCGCCGTCGCTTCGCAGGGAGGACACCCATTCCTCAGTTGACGCATTACGGCTGGGGCCAAACTGCCCCAAATGGGGGTATTTACCTGGCCTGCGTGCAGCGCACTCGCCGCCCACGAGTTGCAGGTGTAAAGCAGCGAATAGCGCCCCGTTGCTTCGTAAAAAGCACCAATTCGCCCTGGATCGGTGGGAATTCGTTGTTTACCCTGCCCGTTTGTCTGAAACGATCGCTCAATAAATTGCATCAATCCCTGATAGTCGGCTTTGCTTAAACGCAGGCATTTCAGCGTTTCATTGGGGTAACGGGGCACCTGATTATGACCCATAACAAACAGCGCTGCCGGATTTTGCCAGAAGAGGGCGCGGAGCCCACTGAACAGGTTGGTTTCTCCCCAGGACGGAGTTTCGACATACCAGATGCGATCGCCCCAGCCAAACTGTAAATAGCGAAACGCCTGACTATTAGCCCCTAGATCCTGCAGGTTGAGCGAGGTTCGCCAATCGAATGCGACCGATTTGACTGGCACGATGAGATTTACATGAGAAATCCCACCTGAAACGTAAATTGTTTCAGAACAATCGCTGGGCACTTGAGTCTGGGTCTGCCAGCGACGCGGTAGGAGTGATGTCACGACCCCTAGCAAAATACAGCCAGCAAGGGCGAGCGCACTGTACCGAGCCAACAGTTTGAGCTTCATGGCACAACCATTTTGATGTACCCCTTGATACTAAACCGACCATTGCGCCCAAGAGCGCATACCATTAAGCTACGCCTGCTGCACTTGAACGAATGTGGTAGGCTGCGATCGCGAGAAAGCTAGGATAGAGTTTGCATTCTCGGTAGCTAAAACTCGACGAATGATTGGTTTAGGTTGGTTGCCAGATTAGGATGGAGGAATGAACAGTCGGCTACTACTCGGAGTTGTCGCCTTTAGCATCAGCTTCGGCATTCATTTGGCGGCCAGTCGTCAACCACGCTTCGCTGCGGGTGCAGGGGTTGCGACCCTTCCGGCTGTTTATATTGCGACCGCGATCGTCGATCGCACCCGGCATCGTCGCCTAGAGCAACGCCTTGAAGAGTTAAAGACGCATATTGCTGTCCTTCAACAGAAACGCCAGCAAACCTATTTAGAGTTCACCGCCATGCAGGAAGAAAAAGAGCGCGTGGCTCTGACGCTCAACTCGCTTCAGTTGCAACTGCGGCAACGCCAACTAACAGAAGCCGAAGAACTGCCCAGCTTGCCCCCAGCCAGTGAACCGCAACCCCCATTGGTCAACCCAGCCCCTCCGATTAAGCCGCTCAGCTGGAACCTGTCTCAACCTAAAGAACCAGAACCCCGGCAAGAGCCACCCAACTACCAGCTACCGCTGACCCAGTTGCAAGATGTCGCGCTGCCTCAACCGGAAGAATTGACTCCAGAACCAGCCAGCCCTGACGTGCAGTCCTTACAGGGGGCGGTGCGATCGCTCCAACAAGAGCTGAATCAGTTGCAAACTCGGTTAGCCGACAATCGCAAAACCCGCGAAGACCTGAATCGCGAAATTAGCGACCTGAAACAACAAAAACGGAAGCTTGAAGCCGAAACAAACAGCCTGAAACGTGAGCTAAACCGCCTCGAAATTCGTTATGCGGAGCTAGAGCAGAGCGTTTCGGCTCTGGAAGCGAAAAAACAACGCAAGGGGCAACCGCACCCACTGCAAGCAACGCAAGAACAATTGCAGCAGCAGGTCAGCACCTTGCAGGCCGAGTTACGCCAACTCGAAGGACACGTCAGCGATCGCCAACAGCAAAAGCAATCGCTTGACCAAGAACTGGCGAATCTGAAGCAACAGCACCAAAATCAAGTCACACGAGCGCAGCAAGACTTACAACGGTTAGAAGCCCAACTGGTTGAGCAAACCACACGCAAACATAAGCTAGAACGCCAACTTGCCGATCTGGAAGCCAAACCGCAGGGGCGATCGCAATCGGCTCAGGCGACACCCCCCAACAAACCCAACTCAAGACCCAACGCGTCTGCGAAAGCGGCACCAGCGGCTCAACAATCCGTACCTCAAACCAATGGCCAAACGGCGACCACAACTGAAACTACCAAAACCTCGCACGAGTTACCCGATGACTGGATGGATTTTTTAGGTCAGATGCCAGACTACGAGCTGGAAGTGTTGCGCGCTGTAGCTGAGCAAAATCAACCGGGTGCGACGATCAAGCGGATCGCAGAAGAAAATTTGACCATGCCAGAGCTGTTAATTGACTCCATCAACGAAAAATCGCTGGAAACGATCGGTGACTTAGTGATCACTGCCGAGCAGGGAGCCAGCACTGCCAAAGTCGTGCGCGAACACGCAAAGTTGGTGAAAAAACTGCTACGCACCTACGAGTTTCTCATGCAGTAAGGAGATGGGCGATCGCGTCATTCCGCACACTCGTAGGGATCAGTTGAAACTATCGTTTTTGCCACACCTGGGTAAGGAAAATCAATTTGAAACGTCGTTCCTGCCTGACTCGTGATGGTGATCTCACCTTTGAGCTTGCGAGTCAAAATTTTGACGAGCCGTAACCCCAACGAGTTGATCTGGTCAAGCTGAAAATCAGCTGGCAAGCCGATTCCGTTATCTTTGACAATCAGACGAATCCGATCCATTTTGGGAGCCAGTAAGCAGAGACACACTTCGCCCGCCTGTCCCGAAGGAAACGCATACTTCAGGGCATTTGAGACTAACTCATTGATTACCAAACCGCAGCGAATCGCGGTATCGATACTAAACGGAATCGGATACACATTTAGCCGCAGACGGACGCGCTGTAACTCGGTGCTGTAGGACGAAAAGAGGCTATTCGCTAGATTGTGGATGTAGTCTACAAAGTCGATCCGCGCTAGGCTGCTGGACTGATAGAGCTTTTCGTGAATCAGCGCCATCGCATTAATGCGATTTTGGCTATCGATCAACACAGCCGCAACTTTTGGGTTATCGATGTACTGGCTCTGCAACGAAAACAGGCTAGAAACCACTTGTAGATTGTTTTTAACCCGGTGATGCACTTCCTTTAAAAGCAATTCCTTTTCTTCTAAGGAAGCCTTGAGTTGTTCTTCGGCCTGTTTGCGCTCAGTAATATCCAACAGAATTCCTGTCCATGTAACTGACCCATCGTTTGCCTCTGCGACTTCCGGCAACGATCGCCCCTGAATCCAGCGCAACTCACCTTGTTTGATGATGCGATATTCCTCTAGCCACAGGGTTTTGTTTTGAGCGGACTCAGCGATCGTCCGCAGCATCCGAACCTGGTCTTCAGGCACGACCTGGCTCCAAATCAACTCAAAATCATTCACCATCTGTTCGGGAGTACACCCTAAAACCTCTTGCGCCCGCTTACTGGCGTAAACAAATTTCATTTGTCCGTCTGCGGTCGCCTGAAACTTGTAGACAACCCCCGGAATCGTGTCTGTCACCTGGCGCAGCATCGCTTCATTTTGTTGCAGAGCCGCCTCAGCCGTTGTGCGATCGCTAACATCGGTTGCAACTCCCAAAATTTGCTGGGGTGCGCCTGTCTCTGAGCGCGTAAACACCGTTTCTCGACAGAAGATCGTGCGCCATTCACCCGTTGCGGTCCGCATTTCGATCTCACGCTCTAACACCTGATCATCCGCCAGAGCCAGAAAGCCCTCCCAGTAACTTTCGAGATTGGCTAACCCATCGGCGGTGAGGGTCGCCGGATAAAAGTCTGAACCAAGCTGATAGACCGCTTCCGGGGTATAACCCAAAATAGCCGCAACCTGGCGGTTAGAATAAATGATCCTGCGCTCCGCCAGATCCGTCAGATATAGGATGCTGGGACTCGACTCCGCAATTCGTTGAATCAGCCGTTCTCGTTCGTGTAGCTCCTGAGTCCGCTCTTTGACCCGATTTTCGAGGTCTTCATTTAAAAGCTTGAGCGCATTTTCAGCTTGCTTGCGCGGGGTGATGTCGTGAAAAGTCGTCACAATTTGGACGACGTTCCCCGCAGCATCCAGTTGAGGGTCGGCATTCACCAAGATCCAGACCCAATCGTCGAACTTGGCGCGGTAGACCCCCATCTCAACCGCACGTACAACTTTACCCGTCGCGATCGCCTGCATCACCGGGTACTGCTCAACGGGAAACGGTGAACCATCAGGATAAAGGACTTGCCAGTCAGGTGCAGCAATATGCTTTCCTAGCAGCTGGTCTTCGGCGATGCCGAGCAGTTCAAAGGTTTTGGGGTTCGCAAGCTGAACCTCCAATTGCGGGGTGTAGACAATCACCCCAACCTGTAAGGTATGCACCAGTTGCCGAAACCGTACTTCGCTTTGCTGCAACGCCATTTCTGCCTGGTGACGCTCGGCTTCGATACGTTTGCGATCGCTAATGTCAATCAGCAAGCCTTCCCAAACCACCTCACCATTCGGCTGTTGTTCTGGCTTTGCAATGCCCTGACACCAGCGAACGATACCCGTTGGTGTGACTAAACGGTGTTCATGTCGCCATGTTGCCATCGCCTCGAGCGAGCGATAGACCGATTGGCGAAACGCTTCGAGATCATCCGGGTGAACCCGTTGCCACACCTGCGCCGCATCTCGCATTGCCACTTCTGGTTCAATTCCCCAAATTTCCCGACACCCTGGGCTGACATAGGTAAACTCATCTCGCCCATCAGGGTGGAGAACGTAGCGATAAATCACCCCCGGCATGTTAGCGGCAATTTGTTGTAACCGCGCTTCACTCTCTCGTAGCTCATCATCGGCTCGCTTTTGTTGGGTAATGTCTCTGCCAATGCCGATGCAACGACCATCGGAGAGGTGAACATTGGCCCAGGTAGTATCCAAAAAGGTGCCGTTTTTGCTTCGCATGCGAAAGTCACACCACTCGCGTTGCTTTTGCCAAATAAAATCGACAACACGTTGGCGCTCTGCCGGGTCTGGGTAAAACTCTGCCAAAAAGTTTTCATTTTCTTGTAGCTCTGCCAATTTCCAGCCTGTTGTTGTTTCCCAGGCGCGGTTGACCCACTGATAGCGACCTTGCTCGTCAAAGTAGCCAATCATTACGGGGATGTTGTCGAGAATCGTCTGCAGCAACTCTTTGTGTTGCTGAACCTCGGCCTCAAATTGCTCAGGATCTTGCATCGGGGTTGCCTGAGTGAATGTGGCGAGTTCTTGCCTTAAGGTTGCTTGTTGCTGCCGCAGGTGTTCAACTTCTTGTTGCAGTTGGGCGGTTGCTTGTTGCACACAGTGATTTACAAGCGCTTCTAACTCGGCGTGAGATCGCGGTAGTGGCTGAGTCGGAGAAAAAGAAAATGACATGGCCGCAACTTTGCCTGAAACAGCTAATGAAATTTTAGAAGGCTTGATGTGTCAGACTTCTAACAACTTTTAGATTGGTCATAGAACCTGTCTAACCCAATAACTTGCAATATATCTTTTGCAAAATTATGTCCTAAGACTTCTTTCAAGGCACTTGCCAAGGGAACCATCCACCGTCAGAATCTAGGTGGGAGCAGTCGGGAGGAATGTTGTGAAACGCGTTTTATCAATCATTTTGGGTGGTGGCGCTGGTACTCGCC
This sequence comes from Leptolyngbyaceae cyanobacterium M33_DOE_097, assembly GCA_015296075.1. GTDB lineage: Bacteria > Cyanobacteriota > Cyanobacteriia > Leptolyngbyales > Leptolyngbyaceae > DSRU01. The sequence continues at coordinate 6,204 of DVDV01000132.1, forward strand.
TTTACCCTCTTACAAAGTTAAGGGCAAAACCTGCGGTTCCTATCGCTGGGAAATATCGCTTGATCGATATTCCAGTTAGTAACTGTATTAACTCCAGCATTTATAAGATTTACGTTTTAACTCAATACAACTCAGCTTCACTGAATCGGCACCTGACTCGTGCTTACAACTTTTCAGGGTTTAGTGAAGGGTTTGTCGAAGTGTTAGCAGCGCAACAAACGCCCGAAAACCCAAACTGGTTCCAGGGCACTGCAGATGCAGTTCGCCAATATCTCTGGTTATTCATGGAATGGGATGTCGATGAGATCCTGATTCTGTCGGGTGACCACCTCTACCGGATGGATTATGGCGACTTCATTCAACGCCACCGCGAAACAGGAGCCGACATCACAATCTCCGTCGTGCCGATGGATCAGAAGCGCGCTTCTGACTTTGGCTTGATGAAGATCGATGAGCATGGTCGCATTACCAACTTTAGCGAAAAGCCCAAGGGTGATGCTTTGAAAGCGATGCAGGTAGACACCTCTGTGTTGGGTCTATCCTCCACCGAAGCAGCTCAATACCCTTACATCGCGTCAATGGGCATCTATGTCTTTAAGAAAGAAGTCTTGAAGAGGTTGCTACAGCGATCGCCCGAACAAACCGACTTCGGTAAGGAAATCATTCCCAACGCCTCGGCAGATCACAACCTGCAAGCCTACCTGTTCACAGGTTACTGGGAAGACATCGGAACCATTGAGTCGTTCTATCTTGCGAACCTGGCTCTGACGCAGCAACCTCGCCCACCCTTTAGCTTCTACGACGAGAAAGCACCGATCTACACTCGTCATCGCTATTTACCACCGAGCAAACTACTCGACTGCAATGTGCGTGAATCGATCATTAGTGAAGGGTGTATTCTCAAAAATTGCTCGATCAATCACTCAGTCCTCGGAGTGCGGAGTCGCGTCGAGTCAGGTTGTGTGATTGAAGATACCCTGATCATGGGTGCGGACTATTATCAGCCTTTAGTCGAGCGCCCTGGTGACCCAGTCAACAACCGCGATACTCCCAGTTTAGGCATTGGGCCTGACAGCACTGTTCGCCGAGCCATTATTGATAAGAACGCCCGCATTGGCAGCAACGTTCGTATCATCAACAAAGACAATGTGGAAGAGGCGCAACGCGAAGACCTGGGCTTTTACATTCGCAGTGGCATTGTCGTGGTTTTGAAGGGCGCTGTGATTCCTGATGGCACGATTATCTAGTTATAGCGATCCTATTTAGATTGTGAGAAAGATTCCTTTGGAAACACCTTTCTCATCTGACAAATCATTTAAGCCTGCCATAACTGGTTAACAAAAGTAATGCAAATGAGGGGGGCAAATAGCCTCCCTTGTTCGTTTTAAGGCACACTTAGGCTGTAACTGTTTTGTCTCTCTGCTGTGGGTGAGCACCCTCTCTTGCTATTGATTGGTTTGCCCGGAAGTGGCAAGTCTACCTTTGCAGCGCAACTGACCCAGCAAGATCAACAATATCGACTCATTTCAACCGATCGCATCCGCGAGGCACTATTTGGCAGTGAAGCCACCCAAGGCGACTGGATGCGAATTTGGCACGAGATCCAACGGCAGTTTAAGGCCGCGATCGCCCACAGTCAGCCTGGGTCAGCCTGCATCGTCATCTATGACGCAACCAATGCCCGTCGCCGAGATCGCCGCAAACTAATTCTTTTAGCGCGTCACTGCGGCTTCACTCACATCACCGGAGTGTGGTTTGACACGCCACTCGATGTTTGTTTAGAGCGCAACCGAAAGCGCGATCGGCAAGTGCCTGACGAGATTATTTTGCAAATGCATCGTCGCTTGCTCGGTGGGCCACCAGACTTAAGCGATGGGCTAGATGAGTTGATTATTCACCGAAACCAATGACGCTTGCTTTGAAACCATGAGCCTAAATGCAAAAATCAAGATTTTTTGTCAGTCCACTCCAAGCACATTACTCTCAACTGGCTATTGACCTTGACTTTCAATGTAATGACGCAAGATTGAGTTGATAAGTGCTTGGTATTCACCACCTTGAGCTTGAAACCACGTCAACACATCCGGTTCAATCTGAACTAAATACTGTGCTTGAGCCGCAGGAATTGTTAAAGTCGCCTTCTCAAAAAAAGCTTCTGTCAATGGCGGGATATCGGAGTAATCAATTCCTTCATCCTCCATGCTCTCTAGTGCGACCCAATTAGTCCGAGAGGTATTGCTCAAGTTTTTGTCGTTCATATCGATTTGCCCTTCGTGCTGAAATGATCCGAATTACGTCATTTCGTCTTTCTGTCCAAACCACAACCGCTACGCCGTTACCGAGAAAACCAATACGGATATTTTCTAAATTCTTTGCCTCATCTTTACAGATCCTCGTAGGGGCGGTTCGCGAACCGCCCTTACAGATAATCATCTGTAGCCCAGTTTTGAAGAATTGGTATTACCTCGGTTATCCTTCATCTGTCAAAGCGGGTAGCTTGCATTCGCTCGCATGACACCTAGGAAACAACTCACCGAAACCAGGAGGGTTTGATTTTCCCGGCGAATAAGCTTTGTAATCGCAACAGTGCTGACCCAGACTGATACAACAAGTCGCCTTTACCCAACAGCGCCGCCGCCGCCGTTTCTTTACCCCCCAGAATGATCATCGAGTCAGCTTCGCTCGCCGTTCGCAGGGCAACCCTACCCGGTAGGTTGGAGCGGATCAGGGGAGTTACCACTCTAGCTTCGGGGCGTTGGGTAGCAATGATCAGATGAATTCCTGCTGCGCGTGCCATTGCACCCAGCCGTTTAATGCTCAGCTCCAGGCCAGTGCGAGTATCTTTCTCGGCCATAAAGTCGGCATACTCATCAAAGATACAAACAATTCGGTGCAGTGCCCGATCGCGAAACCGAGCATTATAGGTTCGCAGGTCATTGCAGCCTGACACCTCAAACCGCTGGTAGCGAGACTCCATCTCATCCACCAATTCATTCATCATTTGAATGGCGCGATCGCCCTCTTTTACCACTGGCGCAAGCAGCCAGGGCATCTGCTCAAACTCTGGAAAGGTGACTCGCTTCGGATCAACCAGCACAATTTGGAGTTGATCAGGACTGTGACGCACAATCAGACTGAGCAGGAGCGATCGCAAAAATTCGCTTTTGCCGCTGCCCGTCGTACCCCCAATCAAAAAATGGCAGGTGTTGGGGTCTGACAAATCAGCTTCAATCAACTTGCCATCCAGATCTACTCCAATCGCGATCTGCACCGACTCATGCATCTGCGTCTGGTTGGTCGTCACATAATCTTCAAAGCGGGCGGTGTGACGGTTGGGGCGCGGCAAATCGACACTGACATAACCCGCCTGGGGTGCAATCAACGGTGGATAGGTTAGCCCCAACTGCACCCGCAAATCATGCGACAACCGCAAAATTGAGCTAACTTTCACCCCTGGCGCTGGTTTCAACCGCACCCGCACAAACGCTGGCCCCACCGCTTCCCCGGCATATTGCACGGCTAACCCAAACGACTGCAAAATTTCGACCAGGCGATCGCCCATCAAATCTGGTTCTGTCGGGATAGATGGCTCTGGCTCTGCCGCCGCAACTGATTGAGAGCGTGTTGCCAGCCGAGTTGTTTTTTGCTCATCTAATTGCACCTCAAGCACCGATTCACCCGCAAACAAGGTTTGACAGCGCGTGTACTGGGGACAAATGGGGCAAAAATGCCCCGTTTGGGGTGTGGGTGGCGGTGGGTCAGGCTGCCCTGGCTCCCAGGCTAACCACTGTTGCATCTGCTCTAAGCGAGTTGGCAGCACCTCTTGCATGGCACTGCCAATCTGCTCCCAGGTAAAGCTCAACTCTTCCCAATCGGGCAGCACCCGATACAACGCCGAGTCAATGGGCACCCCAATTTGCTCTTTGAGCATCAGACTATAGAGGGCAACCTGGGCGAGCTGGGCAGCTGGGTCAAACGAGGGGTAGGTTTTATACTCCACCACACAGAGACGATGGTGCTCAAAGTCATACACTAAGCTGTCAAAGCTGCCTCTAACCAATTGTTGAGTCCCATTTGGCAGCGTCACCCAACACTGCACAGGCGATTCTTGCGCCAAAAAGGTTTTGTAAAACAACTCTGCTGGGCTGCAATAGTGGCGATTGCGAATTAACAGGTGTGCCCCTTGTTGGATCAGGTGGCGCAGACCTTGCCAAAGCTGGAGCAACGCCGCAGACTGCGCCGGATCTTGCGCGATCGCCCGTTGCAAATAGGGGTAAAACACCTGCTCATAAAACAACGTCTGCATTGTTTGCGCGATCGCGTCAGCCTGCAACGTGTGGGCTTCTGGAGTGAATAAGTCGCGAAAGCGTGGCTCGTGTTGCACCAGTCTAACAAAGGCAACCGCCAGGTCATGAAACGCTTTGCCAATGCCTTTGGGCGCTTCGGGGGGCTGAAACACTGTCTTAGCTCCAAACCGCTCCCCTAGATAAAACAAACGAGGGCACTCAAACGCAACGCGAATGCTGGTAACACTGATGGAATCAGGCATGAAAGCAAAAATTATTTGGCTTGCGGCACGAGACAAACCAGTTGAGCTTCGGGTGGCGCGTTTGGATCAATGAATTGGATCTTCTTCTGCTCAACCAGTTCGTGAATTTGTTTCTCAACATCAGCGCGATCGATGTGAGGAAACTGTTCTAGTGTATTTTGAATTAGCGTTTGCAGCCCTAAAAAAGCGTTGATTTTGACAAAATTGAAAAGAAATTCATTTACTTCCGCAAAATCAATTTCAGGGAGTGCCGCTTGCTTTGCGTTTTTCGTTGAAATAATCCGTTTTTTCTTAACAACTTTGGCAGGGTTTAATAAGGCTTGCAGTAACTCACACTCTTGCAAAATTTGAGACTCTCGGACTAATGCAAAATACTCTTCTGGCGTGGGTGTTTTACCCGCAATCACCAGGTCTTTTGAACGCGCCGAATTCAACAAATTGTAGAAGGTCAAGAGTTGATGCACGGTCTCTAAGCTGGGTAGCAAAAACGTATGAGTTCCTCGTTTAAATATCTCAGCAAAGAGTTGATACCCTTTGGTGGAATTGCGAGGCAGCTTTTCTGCGCGAATAAAAACTAAGTTTTGGCACAACTCCACTTCTAACGCCTTTTGACAGGCTTTCATAATGTGGTAGAAGCTGGTAGAGTTTGGTTCTTCTGTCCACACAACGCCGGTGCGATCGCCCTTGCCTGCTATTTGAAAACTAAAGGAATAAATGAAATAGCTAGGACTAGGTAAAAAGCGCGATCGCACGTCTTCAGCCCCTAATGCAACCAACGCCTCTCGCAACATTTGCACCAATTCGGGTGAGGCCAGTTGTCGAATCCGAGCAATTTTTTGCTCACTTTTTTGCAGTTCTTTGAGCCACACCAGTTTGAAGATGGCGTAGGGGTCACTAATGGTTTGGTTGCCTGCTTTATATTCAATAAATAGCCGCCGACCCAGTTCCAAAACATTGCGCGGCTTCGTTTTTCCACCGGGAAAACTTTGCTCAATCCCTTCCTTTGAAAAAGGATAAATCGGTGGTGGTGGTGGGCTTGCTTTCGCGTACAAATGGGCTAATCGAACTTGCAATAAACCTTCGGCTTGAGTCAGGTTGATCGGTCGCAAAGAAACGGTTGTATCGATGCGTGCTTTATCAGCCGGTTGAATTCGCTTGGAGTTCTCAATCCAAGTATTTGTAATTACACTAATCAACAGCAAAAAGCCTTGTAGTTTTTCATTGTGAATTGTGGAATTCACATTAAATAAAGCCTGCAAATCAATAAAGCCTTCTGGGGTGCGAGGAATGCCATCTAGGTTGTCAAAACACAACACAATTGGCTGCGTTTCGGTGGCAATTCGCCCAAAGTTTTCTAAGATTTTTTGAGCGGCATCTTCCGAATCAATCGAATTCTTCACCCGAATTAGACGCAAATCTTCTTCGTCTAAATCATCACCGCGCAACCAATCACAGGCAGTTAACTGCAACTCTGGGTTAAGTAGATCAAACAATACCCCAAAGAATTCATTGGCGTTGTAAATGCTGGTCTTATAGGTTTCGCGCAACTGCCGAATAAACGCTTTGCGATCGCCCAACAGTCGATCCATCAGCGTCTTTTTCTGAAAGATTGACAGGCTCTTGAGCCACAACAAAAGCTGTGATTCTTGCTGCCCCTCTGGCACTTGAATCAAACTATCAACGGTTTGACGCAAAATGTGACGCCAGATATACGTGCTGTCAGCCCAGGGGCCAATATAGACAAAAAACGCTTTAGCATTCAGCGTTTGCTTGAGTCGCCCCAGCAAGTGTGACTTCCCCGACCCCGAATCGCCCAACAACAGCAGCGTGCGCGTTTTGTGGTCGTCGTTGACCTGCCCCAACAACGTCGCGATCGCGCCGAGCGCCTCCTGGTGAATCGTGTCAACCGTTGGGTTCACAGCCGGATTTTCTTGCCAAAAGTTACCCGGTTTAAACGTCGCCGGGTCAAAGGGGTTAGCCGCCTGTCTTAAAATTTGGTCAATCGTTGCCACGCTCGTACCTCAGAGGGCGATCGCCAAAGGATGAGTCATGCCTATTGTGCCAGGAAGACGGCCTATGGTCGAATCAGAAACAGGGTTTATCAGCAAAGGCTATTTCGTACCTAGAGAGTAATAGCAAAGTATCCAGATCTTGCCAGACTTTACTGGTTTTCTAATCGTAAGAGTTACAGCCAGCCATCTCTCACATCTACGCTTCTCTGAGATGCCAAGATGGGGTTGAATGACAAAGGCAGACGAAACACTGGGAGGAGGTTCAGCATGGGATCTAGCAAAAAGACATCGACCGCTCTAATCGGATTTCTCACCTGGCTTATGGTTGGGATGGGAGAGGGGGCGGTTAACGCGCAAATTCCTGACTTGGCACCGACGCTGCCGACCCCAGATGCATCCGAAAAACCGACACCCAGCGCTGAACCGACCACTCCAGCAGATGAAAAGCCTGCCCTAAAAGACCCAAAACCCGCATCCCCGACCGACGCAACAACAGATGAGTCAACTGACCCGGCTCCTGAAGATTCAGACTCTGAACCAAAGACTGATCCAGATTCTCAGGATGACACCCCCTCTGACACCTCCGATTCTGATGCCAAGCCAGAACCAACCAAACCTGCAAAAGAACCGAACCCAAGCAATCCTGAAGAGTTTCCCAAGAATCCCCTAGAGCTAGAAGAAAAAGATCCACTCATTCCCACCTACGATCGCCCCCTTTCTCCCTTGGAATTGCGCCAACTCAGAACTGATCTGGATGCACTCAATGCTGAGGCTACCGCTTTGCACGCTGCTGGACGGAAAGAAGAGGCGTACCCCATCTGGTTTCGTGAATTACGACTGCGCCGCTACTTTGGCCTAATTGCTGAGATCGAGGCTTTAGGGCGAGTGGGTAACGTGGTTTGGGGCGATAACCGGATCGACGAAATTCGCTGGATTACAGAACGTCTGGATGCCATTTTGCTGCAAGCCCTGCCGCCAGAACCAGAAGACAAGCCCGCTAGCACCCAAAAACCCGCATCTGGTGCGAAGCTGCCTGCCGCCCAACTTAACCAGCCAATCTCCAAAGGGTCAGATGACGATGAGGCTCCGGCAAGTGCCGCTCAAGCAACACCGGATGATGAACCTGCGGCGGATAGTGAAGATGAGACTGTCGCAGTTGAGCCAGAACCGACGGAAGATGACGCGCCAACCCCAACGGCTCAGGTCACATCTGAGGATGAAGAGCCAGCTCCACCGATCGCCGTTCCCAAACCAGGAGACAAAAAACCACCCGCGATCGCGCCCAAGGATCGGATCCCGGTTTTAGAGGCTTTGGGTGCAGCTTATCAACAAATTCGCTTTCCCCAGCGGGCTGTGCAGGCTTACGAAGAGATTTTGACAGATGCCCGCGCCCGGAAAGATGTACAAAAAATTGATCAAACCAACCAAACGCTGGCGCAGCTCTATTTGAGTTGGTTTAACTATGACAAGGCTAGCGAAGTTTATCAGGAACTGCTCGCCTCTGCCAAAGCTCGTCAGGATGTCACCAGTGAAGTCAGCTACCTGACCAGCCTGATTTACATTCACGAGCAAGCCCAACAACCGGAGCAGGCGATCGCCTATCAAATCCAGTTGGCTGAGCGCTATCAAGCCTTGCAACAGGTTGAACCGCTGCCCCTATTGAGAATTCGCATGGGTGACAATTATCAACTGATCGAGCGACCTGACCTGGCTGAGCAAAATTATCAGCTTGCCTACAAACTAGCGCAACCTATTGTGCAGCTTGGCACAGCCAGCGAAGCCTTGCAAAAGTTGGGGGCACTCTACCGCAAAAATGATCGCCTGGATGCGGCGCTGCGGGTCTACACCTTTCTGTTAGCGGTTGAGCAAGAGGCTTACAACGCCTACGGCACAATGAATGCCTACGACCAGATCGGCCAGATCTACGCGATTCGGCAAGAAAATAGTCGAGCGATCGCGGCGTTTCAGCAGGGGCTTCAGGTGGCGCGGCAACTCAAATATCGCGAAGATTATTTTCTCGCTCAAATTGAGCAAGTCGGTCGCCCTCCCAAAAAAGAAACGCAAATTCCTACCAACAAGCCATCAGGGCAGCAACCCACTCAGACAAAACCCGCAACTCCTAACGGAGCCAAACCAGACAAGCAAACACAGACGGGTAGCGATGCTCAAGACTCACCATCCACAGACGCACAAGAACCCAGCGGGCGATCGCCACAAGCATCTCCTGATGAAGAGCAAGCGCCTGCGATAGAAAACCAGCCAACCCAGAAGTGATTTTTACTTTTTGCACTCACCATCAGCTAGGATGTTGCTGATCTTCAAATGATTGATCAGATATTATCTAGCCAACAATTATTTGTATTCACTCATGCGTGTATACAGGTGACTTCAACGAGATTCAGGGTGATTGGCTGAGCGCCGAGTAACCATCGATTAAGCATAGCCACCGCAACATCATTACAGTGTTCACCCGGTTTGGGTGGACATATCTTTCTTTTCATCTGTTCTTTTTTCCTGCTGACAAAATGGCATTCCCCCCTGCTAGCCGTGCAACTCCTATTTCGAGATTGCAGAAGTATCCCTGGCGCTACTTGGGGGCGATCGCCCTGATGACGTTGCTTCAGTTTGGCATCATCAAACTGATGGTCAGCATCGCGATCATTGAGGATGTCATCATTCCCCTATGGCTCCCGGCAGGTTTTTCTCAAACCGCTATCCTTTTATTTGGAAAATCCCTTCTACCAGGAATTGGGTTAGGAACGTTTCTGTTCAAGCTTTCTGTGTCCCAAAGCATTCTCCCGTCTTTGGTTTCAGCCCTAATCGACACGCTTCAGGTTTGGTTAGCACTGGCACTGTTGCAGTGGAGCGGATTTGACAGACGATTGAGCAAACTCAAAGATGTGATGCGTCTGTTTATATTTGGTGCTTTTTTACCGCCCGTCATGAGCGCCACGTTAGGAGGAGCCTTACTCTGTTCGACAGTACAATGCAACTACGGCACGGTCTGGTTAAATTGGTGGCTCAGCAATGTGACTGGCATCTTGACGTTGATGCCGATGCTTTTGACATTGGGGCAATGGCGGGCGATCGCCCAAAAACGTAGCCGCTTTCTGCTCGAAGTTCTCCCCTGGGTAGCCCTGCTGGTAGCTGGCAGTTGGTTTGTGTTTCTCTCGCCCTACCGTCAACAAGTCGCCCCTTACCCACTGGAGTATCTACCCTTTCCGCTAATCATCTGGGGATCGCTGCGGTTTGGTCAACCGGGTGCTGCCGTCGCAGTTGCCGTCATTACGAACTTGGCTGCCTGGAGCATGATCAGCAAGGTCGGCCCATTTCTCAGCAAAACGATTAGTCAGATGCAAGCAGCGCAAGCAATACAACTCTACATCTGCGTTGTTGCCTTTACAGCCCTGGTGCTTGCTGCCATTATGTCTGAGCGCGAAGAGGCTCGTCGCCAGTCAGAGCAACTGTTGCTCAAAATTTTGCCCTCACCGATCGCCGATCGCCTCAAGCAAGGCAGCCAAACGATTGCCGACAGCTTTACTCAAGTCACCGTTTTGTTTGCCGATATCGTCAATTTCACGGCTCTGTCAGCCAATCTTTCTCCCCGTGACCTGGTGGCTCTATTAAATGAAATTTTTTCCACCTTTGACGAACTCGCCGAGAAACACGACCTGGAGAAAATCAAGACGATTGGTGATGCTTACATGGTGGTGGGAGGTTTACCCGATCCCCGTGATGACCACGCGGCAGCTGTCGCCGAGATGGCATTGGATATGCAAGAGGCGATCGCCAACTTCATATGTCGGCACCATGACCGCCCGTTTGATATGCGGATTGGCATCAACACCGGGCCTGTTGTAGCTGGAGTAATCGGCACCAAAAAGTTTCTCTATGACCTGTGGGGAGACACGGTCAACATCGCTAGTCGCATGGAGTCTCAAGGTGAGCGCGGCAAGATTCAAGTTACAGAGTCAACCTATTTGGCTCTTAAAGATGACTTTGAATTTGAACCACGCGGCGTTATTACCGTCAAGGGACGGGGGGAAATGATGACCTATTGGTTACACGGAAGAAAGAAACGTGGCGACCCGGCTAGCACCCTAGAGAATTTTGACAGCCGTACCACTGGCTGAAACCATCAACATATTGCCGCCACTGCCGATCGCGATCGATTCATAGTCAATATCAATCGCAATCACCGCATTTGCGCCGAGACTCTGGGCTTGCTCAATCATTTCGCGCACAGCTGTTTCGCGGGCTTCTCGCAGCGATCGCTCATACCCGGCTGACCGACCACCCACAATGTCGCGTACACTCGCAAACAAGTCTTTGAAGATGTTTGCCCCTAAAATCGCTTCCCCGGCCACTAAACCGCAGTACTGCACAATTTCCTTCCCTTCGATGTGGGGTCCGGTGGTGACAATCATGTACGACTCCTTGTGATGAAAGAACTGTGACCGCTTGCGCCATTCTATCAAGCTCAAGCCCACTCAAGTTCGCGGCTTACTCGGTCATAACCGTAGATGCCCGACATAAACCAAGTTTGCAGCAGGGGGTAGGGTGACAATGAAACTGCGAAAAACAAAGGCAACCCGTAATCCAGCCACTGACCAATCTTGCAGTTCATAGTCAGTTACGCCGAGTCCGCTTGTTCGAGTTGTGATCAGGCCAACAATCCTATCGGGGCGAGTGGCATGATAAGTTGCAGACGACAGCACGACTGCAGGCCGACGTTTGATACCTGTGACACCAGGAAAATCAACCGTGACTATATCACCGGGTGCAAACGGCACTAAGTCATGTCCTCCTCACCAGAGAAGAGAGCGTTTGCATGTTGCAAAGAAAATGAAGCTAAGTCAAGCTGGTCTTGCTCTGTCCAGGTATCACTAGCATCAATAACGGCAACGTTCTGCTGAGTCAGATCGTTCAAAATCAGAACAGCCAAACGGAGGCGATCGCCGAATGAAAGATTGTCAACAATATTTTGGTAAATGTCTTCGACAGTTGGGTCAATTTGAGGCGTAGTCATTCCTCCTAGCTACATTTTATCCCAAGCCAAAAGGCTCTTTATACCATTCAACACTCACGTTTTCTAACTCTGCCCGAGTATAAATTAGCTTCACGAATGAGTTGACTCGAGAGCATTGCACTGAATTCGTTATTCTCATCACCAATTCTTAACCCGCTAAACAGCAATTCTCAGTATGAGAATAATTCTCACAAAAATATTCATTTTGAACAGCTATCAATGGCTGGAATACCCATTCTGCCGTTCATAAAATTGAGCGCACAAGCCTTTAGAGGCTCTGACTTCAGTACAAATGTTTC
>DVDV01000001.1 GCA_015296075.1 Leptolyngbyaceae cyanobacterium M33_DOE_097
AGAATAATTCTCACAAAAATATTCATTTTGAACAGCTATCAATGGCTGGAATACCCATTCTGCCGTTCATAAAATTGAGCGCACAAGCCTTTAGAGGCTCTGACTTCAGTACAAATGTTTCAAAATGAGAATTGCTGAAACGAATGCCGGGGTAAAGTCGGGCGAGTTGCTGAGCTAGAGCTGCACCAATGCCACTTGATGCCCCTGTGATGAGAATTACCTGGTTTGCCAATGTCATTGTGAGGTCTGCCAGTAGTCTACGGCGTAAATTTGTCTATCCTTACGGCTTCAATCATTCGCCATTCGCGAATGGCGAATGACCAAGGATTCAGGAACAGTAACGAACAGGAAAGGTATGCGAATGGCGCTTTAGTGTACTGGTGCAATTGCGGGATGGTCTAACAGAAAAGATACCGCCCTCGCGAACAACTGACAAACGACTCACGCAGGCAAAGGTGTCGGCTTTAAAGAAGGCGATCGCCAGTGAACCTTTATTCAATCAAAACAGTCTGATAGGTAGAAGGAAAAGGATGATAATGGAGTAGATGTCTTTGTCTGTGGCTGTGCCAATTGCTCCTCATCAGCAACGGGAAGAAGACTCCGACCGCACCTTAGTGCAACAGTGCATTCAAGGAGATAGTCAGAGTTTTCGCCTGCTTTATCGTCGTCACCAACAACGGGTGCGTGCGATTCTTTACCAACTATGCGATGCGGATGCCCTTGACGACTTAGTGCAAGATGTCTTTATGCGAGCGTGGCGAGGCTTACCCAAGTTTCGTCAAACAGCTCAATTTTCGACATGGCTCTACCGGATTGCCTGGAACGTTGCTTCTGACCATCGTCAGGCCGGTGCTAAGTCGCGCGATCGCTTAAACGTGCTCAAACAACATGTCCCTAAGCAGCAGGATGCCGCTGATGTGATGCACTTGCACTACCAAGATCTGGTGCAGCGTGGGTTAAAGCATCTAAGCTTCGACCATCGTACCGTTCTTGTTTTGCATGATTTAGAAGAAGTTCCGCAAAAAGAAATTGCTGAGATTTTAGAAATCCCAGTCGGAACGGTCAAATCACGTCTGTTTCACGCGCGGGCTGCTATGCGGCAATTTTTGCAGAAAGAAGGAGTACAGCTATGAAGTTTCCTGAAGATGATCCACTCGCTGAGTTTTTACGTCAACACCGTATGCCAACACCGCCTGCAGCTGCGGGGCTTGAAGACCAGATTATGGCTGCCATTGACCTGTCTGATGCGAGCAACGTCATTCCCCTGCGGCGATCGCGGCGTAACCCCTGGCTGTTTTCAGTTGGAGCCGTTGCAGCGGGTTTAGTGGCGGGGTTAATTAGCTACCGCACCCTATCGCCTGCCCCAGTTAGTCAGGCAGAGTTGAGTCGGCTTGCCTCCTTTATGGAAAATAACTGGCAAAACACCATGGGAGACACAAGCGATGAAGAATTTATCTCCACAGCTAATTAAGGCTCGTAAAACTTTGAATGCCTTTTATTGATTTACCTGTTTTTACGTCCTATGACTGTTCGTCGTGTTTCACTTATTGCTGTTGCATTGGTTGCTTTTGGTGGTGCGATCGCCCTGACCGTGCCTTCTTCGCTCCTGCCTCAACCGTCTCTCTCATTTGGGCAAAATAATCGGCGTGAGACTCGCTCTGACGAGGGTATGGCGTGGCTGCAAGAGCTTGACCTCAGTTCTGACCAGGTACAACGCATTCAAACGGTGCGTCGGCGCTACCAGCCGCAAATGATGGAATATCGAGAGACAGTGCAGCAGGCCCGCCAAGAGTTTGTGGCTGTGATGGCAAGTGAGGCGTCGAGCGACGAAGTGCGCCAAAAGCATCGACAGTATCGCGCACTCAAAACAAAGCTCGATGAAGCTCGGTTTGAAAGCTTATTAGAAATTCGCGAAGTGTTGACCCCAGCTCAACGGGTCAAATTGGCTGAGAAAATGCAGTCGCGCCGCGCTCGTTGGCGGGAAGGCGATCGCCCCAGCAAACCCCCTACACCCTAGCCAGCAAATGCACTCATTGGCTGCTCAACCAGGCTAGGCTACCGCTTGGGACTGTCGTTAAGCACGGCATTGAGGGATGTCACTTCTGAGGAAAATATTAAGAATCCAGGTGGGCGATCGCGGTATTCCCCCGAACGAATAGGCGGCTAAGGACTTCTGAGGGGGTGAGGCACACTGGGGCTAATTTCCAGAATGGGCTAAAACGATTTTGTATCCTTCAGAAGACCCTCACCAAGGAAACAAACCATGCCCCAGAAGCACTACCTGGTCTTTATTCATGGGATGGGAGAGCCTCAGCTTCCTAACCAGATCTACGATCCCAGCTTTGACGAATTGTGGAAGCGCACTGCCCAAGCTCTACGCCAGCAAACTCAGTCTGACGCGATTAAAATTAATCCAACAAACGGCATGATTCAAATGCCAGAGGTAGAATACTTCCCCATTCATACCAACTGGCACATGAAGCTTGATGAAACAATCCCTTCTGTAACTGACGCTGAAAAAGTTTTATTTGATAAGTCTTATAGGGACGCTCAAACTAATCAATTTCAAGGCAATTTTATTCAACGTAAAGCCCACGAGTTTGCCACCTTCTTTTTAGGCGACGTGACTGCGTATGTATCCCCCGACGTGAACTTGATTCGCCGAACGGTTTGGGAGCAAATCTGGCGCGGCTACGACTGTCTTGGCTTTGAAGAAATGCTGCAAGAAGAAGGAGCAACTTACAGCATCATTGCGCATTCGCTTGGCTCAGTGATTGCTTTTGACTACTTGCATCACATCTTTCAAGATCAAGACCCGTTTATGCAGGGTAAACCAATCAAGCCGTTCTTGCCCCGACAGAACTTGCAAGAACGGCCTGAAGATCGGCGAGTAGATGAAACACAACGAGAAAAAGGTGTTTTACCCGATCCGACTTCTGATCTAATTCGCCCATTGTTGCAAGAGCGGTTTCGCTACTTCTTTACCCTTGGTTCACCGATTGGGCTGTTTATGCTGCGTAACGGCACCTTGTGGATGGATAGCACGCCGTTTAGCCATATTTTCAACCCGGTGCAGGGGTGCGATCGCGGCTGGTACAACTTCTATGACCGCATGGATCTGGTCGCCTACCCGCTCAAAAATCTGTTTGACTGCAATAACCAAGCTAATGGCGCTTGCGTTTTGGAAGACGTACGCGTACGAAATTGGGGGATTCCTCTCAAAGATAGCCACGTCGGCTACTGGAAGAAGCAAGCGGTTGCTCAAAAAATTGCCGAGCAACTCCTGCTTTTAGGGCAAAAACCATCAACGAGTCCCGCTGTCCCGGCGTTGATGTATCGTTAAGCTGCTAGTTTCAACGGTTAGTTAACGTGCAATACATTTACTTGCATGGGTTTGCGTCGAGTCCCCAGTCTAAAAAAGCCCAAGACCTGCGCGATCGCTTTGCCCAAATTGGCATTTCATTGACGATTCCCGATTTGAACCAGGGAAACTTTGCAGGTCTAACGCTGAGTCGCCAAATCCGGCAAGTTGAGGCGTTGTTGCCCCCCCAACTAGAACTCGTAACCCTAATTGGCTCTAGCTTTGGGGGGCTAACAGCAGCCTGGTTGGGGCAACGCCATGCCCAAATCGAGCGGTTGGTGTTGCTGGCTCCCGCTTTTGAGTTTTTGGCCCACTGGACTGCCCGGATGGGGCCTGATCAGCTGCACCAGTGGCAAGAAGCAGGCGTATTACCCGTATTTCACTATGGTGAGAATGCGCTGAAACCGTTGGAGTATGGCTTTTTGGAAGATGCGGCTCAGTTTAATGAAAGGGATTTGACGCGATCGCTCCCAACGCTGATTTTGCATGGGCGCGATGATGATGTGATTCCATTGCAAGCCAGCTTAGAGTTTGCGCGGCAGCGCCCCTGGGTTCGTTTGATTCCCTTACAGAGTGACCACGCGCTCGTTGATGTCAGTGACCTGATTTGGCAAGCCATTAATGACTTTTGTGACCTCGGCAAGTAACCAAATCCACCTCTGGCGAGGCTCAGGTCGAGTGCAACCAGGTAAATTGCGATTGCAGTTGCCGGAGTACCTGGGGCACTTGCTGACTCACCGTAATTGGATCGACGCCTAGCTGGGAGTAGCGTTGGGCACTGGCAATACCCGCCTGAGCGTGTAGCCAACTCGCGATCGCAGCCGCATGTAGCGGTGCGTGAGTTGGCTCTGACTGAACGAGTTGCGCCAGCAGCCCCCCTATTAGTCCCGTCAAAACGTCCCCACTACCGCCTCTTGCCAGACCAGGGCTACTCTCGGTGCTGATCAGGGTTGTGCCATCAGGAGCCGAGATCGCCGTGCGTGCCCCCTTCAGCAACACCACCGCCCCACAGGCTTGCGCAGCAGCTTGCACGGTTGTTATGCGACAGTTCATCGCCTCTGCCAGCGTCGGAAACAGGCGACGAAATTCGCCCAAGTGGGGCGTCAAAATCGTGGCTGCTGGGCGATCGCGCAAGGTTTCAGTGCCCAGTTGAGCTAAAGCATTCAGCCCATCCGCATCGAGAATCAACGGGCGATCGCTCGCCATCACCTGCTCCACAATCGGTTGCGCTGCCAAAGTCAGACCGGGGCCACAGGCGATCGCTTGAAATTTGGCAAAATCCAAGGCGGCAGGCAATTCTGCGATCGCCCCATCTGCCGTTTCAGGACAACCAATTACCAGTGCTTCTGGAATCTGAGCCGTCAAAATCGGTTTTAAGGATGAGGGAATGGCGATCGTCAACATGCCAACTCCACTGGCGCGTGCCCCCAATGCTGTGAGAATGGCTCCCCCGGCATATTGCTCGGAGCCGCAAATGAGTAAAAGATGCCCAACTGCGTATTTGTGCGTTGTGATCGGGCGCGGCAGAGGCAAATGTTCCGCAATCCACTGAGTAGTGAGGCGTTGCACTTGAGGCGTGTCGCCCAAAATGGTCGTGATGTCTGCTAAGGGTAAACCAATATCCAGCAGTTCTGTCTGCCAGTGCGCCTTTGTTGTCGGTTCTTGCACCAAACCTTGTTTCCATAAGCCCAAACAAAGAACCTGCGAGGCTTGTACGACTGTTCCCAATACTTCCCCAGTGTCGGTATGTAAACCCGATGGTAGGTCAATGCTGATGATGCAGCGATTGGTGGATGCCTGCCACTGATTGATTTGCGCGATCGCCGCAGCCACTTCCCCTGTCAACGCTCGCTCTAGACCAAAGCCAAACAGGCCATCGATCAGCACATCGCAACGCTCTAGCTCTGTCACGCGATCGACAAAGGGAATTCCCAAATGGCGACAGTAACGAGCATGTTGGTCAGTCAGCTCCTTTAATTGGGTGAACGGGCAAAAAACCTGGACACTCTGCCCCCGTAGATGTAGCTCGCGCGCAACGACTAGCGCATCACCGCCATTGTGACCGGGGCCAACCAGAATGCCCCATTGGTAATGGTCGTTTGCTCGATGGGAGTAGTATGCCTGAGCGATCGCAAGAACTCGCTGCGTAATTTGTGCGCCGACCTTCTCCATCAGGGCAGCAACAGGCATACCCGCCGCAAAGGATCGCTCCTCAATCTGGCGCATCTGGGCAGCGGTCACAACAAACTTTTGAATTGTGGTGCGATCGCACCTTTGTCGCATTAAAGACATGCCAACTTCACATCTCACTTAAAACAACGGATTGCCATCAACAGTGCAACAATAGTTGAAGATTTGCCTATTTCAATCTGCACTGTTATGGAGTCTTGTTCCCTGGGTCACAAATATTTTCGCCAACTGCAATCGCTCATTACCGACAGCTTTACGATTTTTTGGGGCGATTGGCTCGACCTGCGGGTGCGAGTAGTGCAGGTGATTGCGTCGGGTCTGGTGTCACCGTTGATTTACATTCTTGGGTTTGGTTTGGGCTTGGGTAGTGCCCTCGATCAAGCAATGAAACCCGCTGCTGGTGACAACTATTTGCAGTTCATTCTGCCGGGGATGGTTGCTTTATCGTCAATGGTGATCAGTTTTGGCGGCACAACCTTCTCAATTTGCGGCGATCGCCTGTTTACCAAAACCTTTGAAGAGGTGATTCTGACGCCGATTCATCCCCTTGCGTTACACCTGGGCAAAATGCTGGCAGGCGTTGTGCGGGGCATGTTGACCGCAGGTTCAGTCATTTTAGTTGCGGTCTTGTTTACCGGCAAACTTTGGAGCTTCCTCAATCCACTGTTTTTGCTGGTCCTCATTCTGAACTGTGCTGTGTTTGCGGGTCTGGGTGTAATTGTGGGTCTAAATGTCAAATCCCTAGAGAGCGTGGGAATCTACAACAATTTTTTGATTGTGCCCATGTCTTTTCTAGGTGCGACCTTTTTCGATCCAGCGACTCTGCCTGCGGTGTTGAAAGGAGTTGTGTACTTGCTGCCCCTGACTTACACCAGCATTGGTTTGCGATCGGCGGCTTATTTACCAATTGAGCAATTTCCCTGGTATGTGATTGTGGTGTTACTGGCGATCGCCATTCTGCTAGCAGCCCGGGGAGCTTACCAGTTCTCTCATCTCCAAGACTAAGACTAGAGAACCCTTCTCCCTTTAAACCCCATCCTGGCTACGGGCGCCAGAAGTTGCCCAACCAAAGCCCTAGCTCTGCAAACGCCAACCCCAACCCTGCACTCCCCAGCCAGTAAATCAACGCTTTGCGTCGCTGCTCGGCTCGGAACAGGTTGATCGTGTCGAGCATGTACGTCGAAAAGGTTGTATAAGCCCCCAAAAAGCCAATCACCAGTAAGTCAGCCAGAGGCGGAAAGCGGGTCTGGACCAGGGGCACAATCACCCCAATCAAAAACGCGCCTGACAGGTTAACCACAAACGTGCCGTAAGGAAATCGACCACCCCAACGATCGGTGCAGTAGAGCGTGATGCCATAACGACTCCAGGCACCCGCTACGGCACCGATCGCAATCAGTAGCGGCGATAAGGCTGCCCCAGCGTTAGCGATCAGTCCTAAATTGGGCAGCCCGCTAAGGAAATACGCCATGAGCTAGCTCTGCTTCCTCCGTTCAACGAGAACAAGGCCCAACTGCAAACCCAGTAGCCCCAAAACGAGACTACCCGCCCAATAGAGCAGGGCAATCGCGACCTGGCCACGAGTGAGTAAACCTGTGGTATCTAACGCATACGTGGAGAAAGTCGTGTAAGAGCCAAGCCCCCCTGTTGTCAGCATGAGCCGCAGATCAGGATGCACCTGGCTACTAGAGTAGACAAAAAACGCTGTCAGCAAGCCCATCGCAAAACTGCCTGTGCCATTAATCAACAGCGTCCCATAGGGAAACGTTGAACCAAAGTGATGCATACACCACAAACCCAGGTAGTAACGCCCCAAAGCACCCGCGATCGCCCCCAGCGCAACAGCCAGGAGCGGACGAAACCAGCGTTTGAAATGCAGGGTTGTCATCGCTTGGGTGAGGCAGATTCAAACACCGCGCTTTGTGCCAGCATCAACTCTTTAATCCCTTTCTCGGCCAGATCCAACATTTGGTTCAGGCGATCGCGAGAAAAACTCCCCGATTCTGCTGTTCCCTGAATCTCAATCAGCTCTAATTTTTCATTCATGACCACGTTGAAATCGGTTTCAGCAGCGACATCTTCGGGATAGTTGAGGTCGAGTAATAGTGTCTCATCGAGCAAACCAATTGAAACCGCCGCGACCTGGTGAACCAGGGGAGATCGCTCCAGTTCTGACTTTTCGACCAGGCGATCGAGCGCCGCTCGCAAGGCCACATATCCCCCTGTAATTGCAGTTGTGCGGGTGCCAGCGTCGGCTTGCAGCACGTCAGCATCAACGACAATCGTGCGTTCTCCAAGCAGCGTCATGTCCAACGCTGAACGCAAACTCCGCCCAATCAAGCGTTGAATTTCTTGCGTCCGCCCTGACAACCGCATAAATTCTCGTTCTTGGCGGTCTGGGGTCGCGCCTGGCAGCATCCGATACTCAGCAGTAAGCCAACCTTGCCCTTTGCCTTCTAGAAAACGCGGAACTTTCGGCTGAATCGAAACGGTAATCAATACTTTGGTGTCGCCCGACTTTGCCAATACAGACGCGGCTGCAAAGCGAGTAAAGTCGCGCTCAAAACTAATGGGACGGAGTTGATCCGCCTGTCGCCCATCTGGACGTTGCCCTGTCATAGCGTGCCTCGTGCAATTCTCTGAAGAGAATACCAGGAGGAACGAGAAATACCTAAGCCCTGGCGGTCAGTTTCTCTAAAATTTCCTGACGCACTTGCTCAATCGGTAGCTCGGCATTGATGTAAAGCAGTCGTTGTTTCATTTCGTAATATTCCAGCAGGGGCACCGTTCGCGCTTGAAAAGCTTCTAAGCGGCGTTGAATCGCTTCGGGGGTGTCGTCTTCACGGGCACGTGCCAGCGATCGTGCCAGCAAAGTCTCGACCGGCACCTCCAGGAAAAGGGCATAATCGAGGTGTTGATTTAATTTTTCCAACAAAAAATCTAACTCCTCTGCTTGAAAGGCGGTGCGGGGGTAACCGTCTAACACCCAGCCTGCTTTTAAGTCGCTGCCCGACAACCGCCGCTGAATAAACTGAATCATGATGTCATCAGGCACTAACTCACCCCGCTCAACGTAGCTGCGGGCTTGCCGACCTAGCTCGGTCTGACAGTCGCCATCTGAATCTTTGGCCGCGATCGCCGCCCGTAGAATATCCCCAGTCGAAACCCAGCTAATCCCTAAATGCTGGCATAACCATTCCCCTTGTGTTCCCTTCCCAGCCCCAGGTCCGCCTAAAATTACCAGTCTCACAAGCCCAACTCCTCGTCGATGGCAGTGCTTCAATCTTGACAAAAACTTTGCCTTTCATCTCGGAGTTATTCTGCCATCATATTGAGCAGTCGTCACGGGAGGAAAATGTACTGGTTGACGGTTATGGATATATGGTGTTTCATGTGGTAGAAATTTCCAAAAATACACTAGATTTATATCAGACCCGTTGCTCTCCACCCATTTGTACTAGACCCCGTTAAAGCTTATGGTTTCACAAGTCGAAGCACCCTCCCTTCACTCCTCACGACCTTTAACCCATCAAGTTGAGGGTTTAGTGCAGGTTTTCACCTCTGTCCATCGCAACTTTTTTACGGGGGTGATGGCGCAAGCTCTACGGATCGCTGGACAAGGTACACCAGTGCTGGTGGTGCAGTTTCTTAAGGGGGGCATCAACCAGGGGTTTGATAACCCGATTTGTCTGGGTCAAAATCTGGATTGGGTGCGTTGCAATCTGCCCCGTTGCATTGACACAGCCCAAATTGATGACCTAGAAGCTTACTCTTTGAAAGAGCTGTGGAGAAGAACGCAAGAGGTGGTGCTGCAAAGTAAGTACGACATGGTAGTGCTTGATGAATTAAGCTTGGCAATTAACTTTGGACTGATTGCTGAAGCAGATGTCTTGAACTTCATCAGCCAACGTCCACAGCAC
Source organism: Leptolyngbyaceae cyanobacterium M33_DOE_097 (assembly GCA_015296075.1). Taxonomy (GTDB): domain Bacteria; phylum Cyanobacteriota; class Cyanobacteriia; order Leptolyngbyales; family Leptolyngbyaceae; genus DSRU01. The sequence continues at coordinate 9,472 of DVDV01000001.1, forward strand.
GTTGATATTATCTTGACGGGACCTGAAATGCCCCAGGCAATTCTTGATATTGCCGATCAAATCACCGAATTGCGGCGGAGCCACCAACCCTAGTCGGGCGATCGCTCAATTCAGTTACATCGGCTTTGTTTGATATTCCACCCTCTTTATATAGGCACACCATGATTAAAAACGACACATGGATTGTTGAGATGGCAAAAGCGGGGATGATTACTCCGTTTGAACCTCATTTGGTGCGTCACACTGGTGAGTTGCCTGTTATTTCCTATGGGTTGAGTAGCTATGGCTATGACCTGCGGCTTTCGCCCAGAGAGTTTCGCATCTTCAAACACATCCCAGGTACGGTCGTTGACCCCAAGAATTTTAGTCAGGCGAACTTAGAGTCGGTGGAACTGCATGAAGACGAGTTTGGTAGCTACTTCATCCTGCCAGCCCACTCCTACGGCTTAGGTGTTGCGCTCGAACGGCTCGAAGTGCCCGAAAATATCACCGTTATTTGTATTGGCAAAAGCACCTACGCCCGTTGCGGTATCATCGCGAACTTGACTCCTGCTGAGGCGGGTTGGCGCGGCTACTTAACACTTGAGTTCTCCAACGCGTCGAGTGCCGACTGCCGCATCTATGCCAACGAAGGGATTGTGCAACTTCTCTTCCTCGAAGGGTCGCCGTGCGCTGTAAGCTACGAAACTCGACGCGGCAAGTACCAAGATCAACCCGAACAGGTGACCTTGGCGCGCGTCTAAGCCCATTCATGATATTGGATCCGTTTAAATGCTGATATTTGTACGGGCGGGTTTAGAAGACAGAACCCAGCGAATCGAGATGTGTAGAGGCAAAAACCGCCCCTACGCAACCTGAATGAATTGATTGATGAACCGGATTTGATATTACTCCGCGATATGTGTCGGCATTTAGCCCCGTTGCTTAACTTTGAGCTGTGGTCAGGTGCCGATTTTTCGTAGTCTTGAGGTGCAGTAGCAGATATTGGCGCGATCGCAGGGCTGGTTGAAACCCAGGCTCTAGTTTTAGCGTTTGGTTAAAGCAGTGAATGGCTTCAGCATACTGCTTCAATTCACACAGCACACGTCCTTGCCAATACCAGGCTTGATGGTGAGCCGGATTATGGTGAGTGGCCTGCTCAAAAGCACTAATGCCTTCTGGGTAACGCTTTAGCCGAGTTAAGCAAACCCCAACCCAAAACCACAAATCGTCGTCTGTTGGGTTTAGCTCAGTCGCTCGCAAATAAGCTGCATGTGCCCGCCGATAACGCCCTAAATTGAACAATGCGCTGCCCCGCGATCGCCATAGCTCAGCATCGTCATCACGAATTTGAGCCGCGCGATCAAAAGCTGCTAAAGCCTCTAAATAACGTTGCAACCGCTCTAAACTGCGGCCATAGCGAAGCCAATAGTTATAATCTTTAGTCGGTTCAGGCCGAGCGGTTACAGTTGGAGTTGACGCAACCGACTCTACAGACGAGCTAAGCTCAGGCGTTGAGTGAATGTTCGTTTCTGCGTCACTGCCACCTGGTTCATTCGAGTCTGACAGAGGCAGACATTCCACTGTTGTTGTAGGGGTTTCTGCTAGCTCGATCGGCTGCGTTGGCTGCGTTGGCTGCATCACTTGAGTGCCGTCAGCTTTTGCATCCAGGGGTGTCTGGGTTGGCAGTTGGTGTTTGAGTTGATGCAAAACCCGTTTTCGCCCCTCGATCGCAGGTTGAAAGTCAGGCCGAATCTGATGGGCGCGGTCGTAAGCTGCCATTGCTTCTTCAAAACGGGTCATTTGCTCAAGCAAGCGACCGCGATCATTCCAGGCCCAGTGGTTGTCAGGCTGAATTTGCACCACCCGGTAATAGGAAGCGATCGCATCTTCATAGCGCTGCAACTTTTCTAATGTATTGCCCCGCTTAAACCAGGCCACGTGGTCATCCGGCTGAATCGCAACAACTCGGTCATAGGCTGTAATTGCGTCTTCATATCGTTGCAAATTGTCGAGGGCCATCCCCCGCATTAACCAGGCCAGCGAGTCATCAGGATTTTGTTGAATCACGCGATCACACGATGCCAGTGCCTCATCGTAGTGTTGCAAGTGAAACAGGTCATCCACTCGCCGTAGCTGACTCAAAACTCGTTTGCGGCTATCAATTGCCAGAGAAAAATCGGGTTTGAGTTGCACCGCGCGATCGTAAGCCGTCAACGCGTCATCGAGCTGATGCAAGTTTTCTAACACTTTGCCCTTGTCGTGCCAGGCCCAATAATTATCAGGCTGAATCTGGATTACCTGATCGTAAGCCGCGATCGCTTCGTTAAATTGCTGCAACCGTTCTAAAACGTTGCCCTGCCGATACCAGGCCAGATAGTCCTGCGGCTGAAGTTGCACTACCTGCGCATACGAAGCAGCCGCTTCATCAAATCGGCTCAAATTTTCTAGGCAAATCCCTCGCTTAAAGAAAGCTGCATACTCATCCGGCTTAACTTGAATCACCTTGTCATAGGCCGCGATTGCCTCCCGGTGGCGTTGCTGTTGAAACAACTCATCCCCCCGTTCTAACCAGGCCACATAACTGTCATTTGTCACCAATTTGCCGCGCGGTGGAGGTGGGGGTGGAGTAACACTCGCTTGGGTTAGTGCGAGCAAAGCCACCAACGCTTCTTTAGCTGAAGCAAATCGTTGGCGAAAGTCATAGCGCACCATCGTATCGATGAAATCAGCTAAGTCCGGACTAACCTGCACCTGGTCGCGCCAGACAATCTCGCTGCTAACTGGGTCTTCCTTTAAACGTTTAGGGTAAACCCCCGTTAAGCATTGAATCGCCAACATCCCGACTGCGTAAATATCGCTGCTAAAGCGTGGTTTACCTGCCAGTTGCTCATTTGGCATGTAGCCCGAAGAGCCGATCGCGATCGTCACCGTTGCGTGGTGGTCTTCTAATTGCTCAAGCGGAACGCCAATTTGTTTGACTGCGCCAAAATCGATCAAAACGAGGCGGCGATCTCGCTTCCGGCGGATTAAATTCGACGGTTTGATGTCACGATGCACGACGTTTTGTTCATGCACAAATTCCAACACCGTCAACAAATCACGCAATAAGCTCAACACCTCGGCTTCGCCTAAGCGCTTTTTGGCTTGGAGTTCTTGGCTGAGTACAACCCCTTCAATTAATTCTTGAACTAAAAAGAACTCCTGCCCTTCACCTTCTTCAAAGTGGGCAAACAACTGAGGGATCTGATCATGACTACCCAGCGCATACAATGCTTGCGCTTCAACATCAAACAGACGCCGAGCTGCCTGTAATGCTTTAAGGTCAGCAATACGAGGCTTGAGTTGCTTCACAACACAGGCTGGTTTACCTGGCAAATGCAAGTCTTCTGCTAGATACGTTTGACCAAACCCACCACCACCTAAATGACGGGTAATTTGGTAACGCCCTCCAAGGATTTTGCCCAACATAAAAAACTCGCGAGGTAGATGAAACCGGGTAGATGGCGGTCTTGATTCCGGCTCACTCCTATGATCGCAGCAACTTACTCAAGAAAGCTCCGGGAAAATACACAGGAAAGTTAAGGCTTTGGCAAACTTTCAAGCAAGATACTGAGAAGGATTCGTAAACTACTGCCGCAGATTCTAGCAATGCTCTCAACCAGGTGGGTAGCAAAATCCACCTTTAGGTATAAATTATTGCGAGGCATTGAGCATACAAAAGGGGATGGCACAATAACCCTGGTGATCCACACAGTGCAATGACAACAAGAGAATGGGTTAAATGCGCTGAACAGATTTATTTTTACACTTCCGTTTAGAGCTTTTCTCTTTTGTTTTAGTCGTGCGATCGCGCGAGCAAGATAAAGCTCACGATGCAGAAAACTGAGCTAGATTCACATTCGGATCAGCTCATTTGCTCAAATCAGCAAGCTGCAAAGATCAACAACCAGAAACCTATAACAGTCATACAGGTCTTCAATCACTGCCATAAAAGGCTTCCGAGAAAATTAAATCCTTACGAAGAAGAGAAATATTATCTATCTTTAACCCTTTTTTAATCCAATTAATACGTTTTTGAATATCAAATTTTTAGCGTCTAGACAACATTCAAATACAACCAGTTTAATACTTATCTTAAATTCCTCATATATTGTCAAATTATGAATAGGACTCATCTTTCTTACAAGCTTCAATATACAAGTCCTTTTTCAATAATTAATTTGCTCTGAGACTGAGCATTCTTTTTCAACCTTAAGTGCTTCAAAAATTTCCAAGAAAATTTAAAAACAATCTTTCATATATGCATCCATCACTTAATTCATTATCAGATCGATATTTACAAGACATATTCTCTATAGTTTACAAGGTCGCATGCGACCTCTCAGCAATCTTACGTAGCACGTTAGTCCTGCTAAAAAATTAAAGTAAACTTTAAGGAAAGCGATTTTACTTCTTTCAGTGTAAATATTTATCTGGAAGGTTCATTCTTAAATTGTTTATAGTAAGAAAAACTTAAATACCTGAGACGCAAACGTTGAAATTTTGATTAGTTCCTGAAAACCAGTGGAGATGCTAGTTTTTGCTGGCATTGGCTCTCTATCTTTCGACACAATTTTGAGTGTGGGGTATCTAAAGCGTTTCATTGGGTTAGTGGTTTGGTCGTGGCTGCCAAGAGTTCCGCAATATGGAAGAAACATCGTCGGGTCAGCACACTCAAGCAAATTTAGAGAATGCCTACGCTCTTTTACAGGCAGAAGTGCTGCAATTGCGGCGACAAGTGCGAGACTTGCAAACCAGTGCAGCGATCGCCCATGAACGCGAGAGAGCAGCACAAGAACGAGCCGCAGAGTTGGCGAAGGCAAACACGGCGCTCAAGCGATCAACGGCACACCTGGCCCATGCGGATAGCCTGAAAACGTTTTTGCACCAAGTTTTGATCGAAGCCACGCAAGCAATTTCGGCTGTCACAGGTGCCGTTTTTGTCTATGACGTGGCAGCTCACACCCTGCAAAATGCAGCTTGCGTGTTACACGGTGAAGTTGTGGATGTTGCGACTGACCCTCGCATGGAGATTTGGCGATCGCCAATTCCCGCTAACATCACAGCCGCATGGCAGGTCTTAAGCCAGAAACCACAAATTATCTGGTTTGATAACGATGAGCCACACCCCGACCACTGGCCCTTTGCAATGTCCTGGCATGAACAGATGGGGCACCGAACTATCGCCTGCGTTCCCCTGATCATAGGAAGCACTGTATTAGGCTTTTTGGGTTTTGGGTTTACAGAACGTCGGGCGCTGAGTGATGCCAGCGTAGAGCAATGCTGGGTATTAGCTCAACACACGGCTCTGGCGATTCAACTGGCTCGTTTAGCCGAAGCGTCGAAGCAAACCGCGATTATGCGTGAACGTGAGCAGGCAACTCAAGCACGAGCAGCGGAGCTAGTTAGAGCCAATCGAGTCTTGCAAAGAAGTATGGATTGCCTGATTCGGACGGCTCAACTAGAGGAATTTGCCGGGTTAATCTTACTTGAAATTGCTCAACTGGTTGATGGTGTGAATTGTGCCCTGTTTCTCTATGACCAGCCTGCTGACGTGATGCGACTGTATATGGTTGTAGACGAAGGGTGCATCATTCACCCAACAGAAAGCGCTCAAATCCAAGGGTTTGAGATTTTTCAGCAACCGATTCGAGTTGCAAAAACAATGTTCGCGCACGATCAAAAACCATTGATATTTGTCATTGATCAAACGCCTAAAACAGTCTGTAGCGGAACGATCCTTGATTGGCATCGGGAGCAAGGGCATCAAGCCGCACTCTGTTTTCCACTTCAGTTAGCCCATCAGCCTTGGGGCTTTTTAGGGTTAGCCTTTCAAACAGTTCCAACCCTGTCTGATGAGACTTTAGAGTTGATGCAAACATTAGTACATCAACTGACATTGGCGCTTTACCTCGATCAGATCTCCGAAGAGAAAGAAAAAACAGCGATCGCAGAAGAACGAAACCGATTAGCGCGAGAAATTCACGATACCTTAGCGCAGTCGTTTACCAGTATTTTAGTGCGTCTGCAAATTGCTAGTTTGAGTCTCACATCAGATGAGTTAGCAGAAACTCAAGCACATATTGATTATGCCAGTGAATTAGCGCGGACTGGCTTAATTGAAGCCCGTCGCTCTGTTTATGCCCTGCGACCTAGCCCCCTTGAAGCCGGAAATCTGGCAACGGCTGTCGCTGAATATTTGCAATGTGCAACTGAGCAAGTTCACATCACATCGCACTTTGATCAGGTAGGTGAATTACCAGCCTTACCTGCTTACTTAGAAGTTGAGTTGTTTCGGATTGCTCAAGAAGCAATTACCAATGCGTGCAAACATGCCAATGCAAAGACCCTTCATGTGCAAATTGCGATCGCCTCTTCCCAATTGCAACTATCGATTCAAGACGATGGTTGTGGCTTTCTTTTGCCTGAACCCTATCAGTCGAGTGGGTTTGGGCTGATCAACATGGAAGAGCGGGCAAACCGTATCGATGCCAAACTCAAAATCACAAGCCAACTTAGACATGGCACACTCGTCTTTGTGATGGTTGATCTGGCGACTCTACCAAGCGCACCCAAATTTTGAGGTCACACTCCACTATGACGTTTAATCGCCCCATCCAAATACTCATTGCAGATGACCACCCACCCATGCGAGAAGGGCTGACCGCATTACTCGACAAACAAGCTGACTTTCAAGTTATTGGGATGGCAGGAAATGGTAAAGATGCGATCGCCCAGTTTAGGCAACATCAACCCGATGTCTTGTTGCTTGACTTGCGAATGCCCGAAATGGAAGGCGTAGAAGTTGTTAGCACGTTATGTGCCGAGTTTGCCAACGTGCGTATCCTCATTCTCACAACTTACGATGGCGACGAAGACATTTACCGGGCGCTCAGAGCAGGTGCAGCGGGTTACGTACTCAAAGATGTACCCTGCGAAGAACTGTTTGATGCCATTCGGCGTATCTCTGTCGGGCAAAAGTACCTCGCCTCACAAGTCATGCTGAAGCTCACAGAACGCATGGTTGGGTCAGAGCTAACTGAACGTGAACAAGACGTGCTGCAACTCATGGTGCAGGGCAAGGGCAATCGCGAAATCGCCGATACCCTGCATATTGTTGAAGGCACAGTCAAATTTCACGTGCGCAATATTCTCGAAAAGCTGGGAGCGAGCGATCGCACTCAAGCTGTTACAGCCGCCCTGAGACGAGGACTGGCACGGCTGTAACTCTAAACACAAGACAAAACGTAACTGCCTAGCCCAAAAGAGCAGGTTACTGTCACCAACAGACCAGAATAACAAGGAGCGCTTTAAACGCAACGACGCACCCTGACTTCTTAGAAAACCTGCTCTCAGACTACAAACTTGTCTGGTAAAAGCATCAACCAGATTCATCTCTCACACTGATCAGGCATCAGGTGGAAACAATGCGCTGTGCGGAGTGAGCGATCACGAAAACTAACCGGAAACCTTGGGTAGCAGTGGCTCAATCCAGGGTTGAAACTGGTCTCGACGAAACACTTGAACTCGGTGCCGATAATCAAATCGCATCAAGCTAGGAATACCATGCTTACGGACGCAATCTCGCAACCAGGAAGCAACACCTTGCCCATGATCTGGATGCATTTCAGCCTGAAACGGACCATACATTAGCACCAAACCCGTGTGGTTTCTTAAAGGTGCATCTTGCTCGATCAAGCTGGTTAAATCAGCACACGAAACAAAGTCGTTCTCTGAGCTAAAGTCGCGTAGCTCTCGCCATTGTCGGTTAGGGTTCCCTCTTGGGATTCTGGAGGTTCCACCACCAGGATTAGAAGGTTTGGCTGAGCGTTCTACGGAAGCCTTACGACGCGGTCGCCTTTGAGTCATACAACTCCTAATAAATATAGAGTACACATAGACTAAACCTGACGCATCGTCTACGTACAGCAAGCTGTCAAAAACCAGCAAGGGTAGAGAAGAATGTGAAAAACCTACAATGACCCGTACATTGCCTGCGGAGGTCTGTCACCTGTCAAATCTTCGAAACCCAGACGTAGCGAAGGTTAAAGTTAAGTCTGGACAAGCTCTCGGACTATCAAGCCTACTCCCTTTTTTCTGAATAGCAGGCTTTGCCTTAAGATTACATCAATACTAACCATTTTTAGAAGCGATCGCCAAATTCTTTTGGACAAAACAATATCATTCATGCTACGCATAGGTCTGGCGATCAGGCTATAGCCTCTTCTAGAGCAGATTTTTGGAGTTTTTTCCACTGGTCTAGAAGATACAAATTCTCAAGCAGCAGTAAGCTAGCCTGAGAAAACCAAACAAACTTAGTCGTATTGGCGGTGGAAAAATGACGGCTGTCTGCGAATATCGTGCAGGTTTAGAAGGAATTCCAGTAACTCAGTCAAGTATCAGCTTTGTGGATGGGCATCGCGGCATCTTAGAGTATCGAGGTATTCCCATTGATAAGCTAGCTGAAAGCAGTACTTTTCTTGAGGTTGCCTACCTGCTGATCTGGGGTGAGTTGCCCAATAAAGACGAACTTGAAGCCTTTGAGCATGAGGTAAACCACCATCGGCGCTTGAAGTACCGAATTCGTGACATGATGAAGTGCTTTCCTGAAAGCGGACACCCAATGGATGCACTTCAGGCGTCAGCCGCTGCTTTGGGCCTGTTTTATTCGCGTCGTGCCTTAGCCGACCCTGCCTACATTCGGGCTGCTGTTGTGCGGTTGCTGGCAAAAATTCCAACGATGGTGGCCGCCTTCCAACTGATTCGGAAGGGGAATGACCCCGTCCAGCCACGGGATGATTTGGGTTACTCTGCTAACTTTCTCTACATGCTGAGTGAAAAAGAGCCTGACCCGCTCTCTGCCATGATTTTTGATGTGTGTCTGATTCTGCACGCTGAACACACCATCAATGCTTCAACCTTTTCGGCAATGGTAACCGCTTCGACGTTGACTGACCCTTACGCGGTGGTGGCTTCGGCTGTAGGAACGCTAGCAGGGCCTTTGCATGGGGGTGCGAATGAAGAAGTAATTGATATGCTCGAAGAAATTGGCTCAGTCGAAAATGTTGAGGCTTGGCTGGATGCGCGGCTTGCCTCGAAAGGCAAAATCATGGGCTTTGGGCACCGAGTTTATAAGGTAAAAGACCCTCGTGCCACAACTTTACAAAGCTTGGCAGAGCGGCTTTTTGAGAAATACGGCGAAGATGAGTACTATGAGATCGCCGTTGCCCTCGAAAAAGCGGTTGAAGAGCGACTGGGGCATAAAGGAATTTACCCCAACGTTGATTTTTACTCGGGGCTGGTTTATCGCAAGCTCGGCATTCCGACAGATTTGTTTACGCCTGTGTTTGCCATCTCTCGCACAGCTGGTTGGTTAGCGCACTGGAAAGAGCAACTCGCTGAAAACCGCATTTTCCGGCCTACCCAAATTTATACAGGTACACATGAAGTTGACTACGTGCCGATTCATGGACGGTAAATTTAGGCGCGATCGCTCAAAGTCCTCATCTTTCACCGTTGTGCAACCTGATGATGGGTGTCACCCCTCTTGCGATACAAGGAATCCCTTGTCACATTTAGAACAGTGACGATTTTCAGGAACTCCAGCCCTCCGACTTTCGAGTTTGGGGGCTTCTTTTTTTTGGTGTACTCAGGCTCCTAATCAATAGAGGGCTGACGCTTGCCCCGTTTATAAAAAAAATCTTTCGCAGCACCACTGCCTAGAAGAATAGATTAGGCTCTCTGTCAAACAGTTTTCTATCGGAGTTTCCCTATCGAACAGTTTCCAATATATTGATAGCGGCTGCCTATCGTGTGCGGTTAATCCAGGTTTATACTAAGGACGCATAGGAACGTAACGAGATGTTGCCACTGCGTCACTTACTTACGCCTGCTGGTCCACCTCTGAGAGCCGCCTATCTGTTTGTTAGGAAGACACATGAATTCTGGAATCGACCTCCAAGGTACTTTTATCGAATCGTTGATGGATCTGGGGCTACCCCTCGGTGCCGCCAAAGCAATTTGGATGCCATTACCGATGCTGTTGATGATTATTGGGGCAACAGTCGGAGTCTTAGTAACAGTCTGGCTAGAACGGAAAATTTCAGCCGCAGCCCAGCAGCGAATTGGGCCTGAGTTTATCGGGCCGTTGGGGGTATTAGCACCCGTTGCTGACGGTTTGAAGTTGATTTTCAAAGAAGATGTCATCCCAGCCAAATCTGACCCCTGGTTGTTTACCCTGGGGCCTGTGATTGTCGTGATTCCAGTCTTTTTGTCTTACTTGATTGTGCCCTTTGGTCAAAATCTGATTGTTTCAAACGTAGGGATGGGCGTTTTTCTGTGGATTGCCCTCTCTAGCGTTACCCCAATCGGGTTATTGATGTCGGGCTACGCCTCAAACAATAAGTACTCGCTACTCGGTGGTTTGCGGGCTGCGGCTCAGTCGATTAGCTATGAAATTCCTCTGGCGTTAGCGGTTTTGGCGATCGCCATGATGAGCAATTCACTCAGCACCGTCGATATTGTGGATCAACAGTCGGGTTACGGTATTCTCGGTTGGAATATTTGGCGGCAACCCATTGGTTTTCTGATTTTTTGGATTGCGGCTCTAGCAGAGTGCGAACGCCTGCCGTTTGACTTACCTGAAGCGGAAGAGGAGCTGGTTGCGGGTTATCAAACCGAGTACTCCGGTATGAAGTTTGCCCTGTTCTACCTCGGTTCTTATATCAACCTGGTGCTGTCTGCTCTCCTCGTTGCGATCTTGTACCTCGGTGGTTGGGAGTTTCCGATTCCTTTAGACGCGATCGCGGGTTGGTTGAATGTCAGCCCTACGAATCCTGTCTTTCAGGTAGTAACCGCCTCGCTAGGCATTACGATGACCCTGCTCAAAGCCTATTTTCTGGTATTCACTGCAATCTTATTGCGCTGGACAGTGCCCCGCGTACGGATTGACCAGTTGTTAGACTTAGGCTGGAAGTTTTTGCTTCCCATTTCCTTAGTGAATCTGCTGCTGACGGCTGCCCTCAAAATTTCATTTCCTGCCTTCTTCGGTGGTTAAACGTCGTATCCATTTCTATCTTCTCAACGGCTATGATGAACTTTCTCAAGCAAGTTGGTGACTACGTTAAAGAGGCGGGCCAAGCCGCCAAGTTTATTGGTCAAGGGCTTTCGGTCACCTTCGATCATATGAAGCGTCGCCCTGTGACAGTCCAGTATCCTTATGAAAAGCTGATTCCTTCTGAGCGCTTTCGGGGTCGGATCCACTTTGAGTTTGATAAGTGTATCGCCTGCGAAGTCTGTGTGCGGGTTTGTCCTATCAACTTGCCTGTTGTCGATTGGGAGTTTAACTCTGCAACCAAGAAGAAGAAGCTCAAGCATTACAGCATCGACTTCGGAGTTTGTATTTTCTGTGGCAACTGTGTTGAGTACTGCCCGACTAACTGCTTGTCGATGACGGAAGAGTACGAGCTTTCGACCTACGATCGCCACGAACTTAACTACGACAACGTCGCTTTAGGTCGCTTACCCTACAAGGTGACTGACGACCCAATGGTGACGCCTCTACGAGAATTGGCCTACTTACCGAAAGGCGTTTTAGACCCTCATGATTTACCGGCAGGCGCTCAGCGAGCAGGCTTACGCCCTGAACAAATTGTTGCAGCGACCCCGGCCAAAACTGATAGCACAAAGGAGAGCAACGCATCGTGACGCTGGCAGAAGGTGTTCAACTGGTTTCGACAATTATCTTGTCGGTAATGATGATTGGTGCCGCAATCGGTGTGGTGCTGCTCTCAAATATTGTTTACTCTGCCTTTTTACTTGGCGGAGTGTTTATTAGCATGGCGGGGCTTTACCTGCTGCTCAATGCTGACTTTGTGGCGACTGCTCAAGTTCTGATCTACGTGGGTGCCGTCAACGTCTTGATTCTTTTTGCGATCATGCTGGTTAACAAGCGGCAAGACTTTGCGCCAATGCCAAAAGCATGGGTGCGTCGAGGCGCGACAGCGATGGTTTGTGCCGGTTTGTTTGCGCTGTTAAGCACAATGGTACTGGCAACCCCCTGGTCTTTTTCAACGACGGTGCCTTCGAGTGCAGGTGCGATTAAAGCGATTGGGCGTCACTTCTTCACTGATTTTCTGTTGCCATTTGAGTTGGCATCGGTGCTGTTGCTGATGGCTCTAGTGGGTGCGGTCATTCTGGCTCGTCGCGAATTTATTCCTGAAAGTGCCGTGACAGATTTGCAGGCAACCCCTTTAACTTTGCCAGAGCGTCCGCGTGAGTTAGTGCCTGTAGGTGGCACCCCTAGCCAGGAAGAGTCGAAGTAAGCAGCGGCTCCGTTTCCACTAGATTATTCGTTGAGATTTTTGGATAGAAACGATGCAACTTCAGTACTTCTTAATTTTGGCGGCGGCTCTGTTCTGTATCGGTATTTTTGGCTTAATTACTAGCCGTAATGCGGTACGAGTTCTCATGTCGATTGAACTGATGCTGAATGCCGTTAACTTAAACCTGATGGCATTTTCAAATTTCCTCGACTCTTTAGAGGTGAAGGGCCAGGTGTTTACAACTTTCGTGATTGCGATCGCGGCGGCAGAAGCGGCGGTAGGTCTGGCGATCGTTCTGGCGATTTACCGTAACCGTGACACCGTAGACATGGAGCAATTTAATTTGCTGAAGTGGTAATCCGCTGCTTCGGTTCATAAGTTTTAGGCGTTCTGGGGCAGTTCTTAGTACACTGTTGTCTGACGAACGTTTCCTACACGGCTTTTAACTGTGCAACTGAAGCAAGTGATTATTGCCCACAAAGCGGGCGATCGCGTGGCTCAACGGCGGGCTGAAGCATGCGCCCAAGAGCTTGAAAAATTAGGCTGTAAGGTCTTAGTTGGACCCAGTGGCCCCAAAGACAACCCCTACCCTGTCTTTTTAGCCTCGATTTCACAGCCAATTGACTTGGCAGTTGTGTTAGGCGGAGACGGAACGGCATTATCGGCAGCGCGAAATCTAGCGGCTGATAATATCCCGATTTTGGCGGTCAATGTTGGCGGGCACCTGGGTTTTTTAACGGAAGCCGCAGAAGATTTTGAGGACTCTGAGAAGGTCTGGGAGCGGTTGCTGGGCGATCGCTACGCCGTTCAGAGCCGGATGATGCTGCAAGCCACGATCTATGAAGGCAATCGCACCAATTTGGAACCGATGAGCGATCGCTTTTTGGCGCTCAATGAAATGTGTGTCAAACCTGCCTCAGCAGATCGCATGATTACCTCCATTCTTGAAATGGAAATTGACGGTTCGGTGGTTGACCAATATCAGGGCGACGGCCTCCTGGTCGCAACTCCAACCGGGTCTACCTGCTACACAGTCGCTGCGAATGGCCCCATCGTGCATCCCGGTATGGATGCGATCGTAGTGACCCCCATTTGTCCGTTGAGTCTTTCGAGTCGCCCAATCATCATTCCGCCGGGTTCAGTCGTCAGCATTTGGCCCCTGGCTGATCTTGATTTAACGACTAAACTCTGGACTGATGGCATCTTAGCCACTTCAATTTGGCCGGGGCAGCGCGTCGATATTCGGATGGCCGACTGTCAGGCAAACTTTATCGTGCTGCGTGAAAATTACTCCTACTTTCAGACCTTACGCGAGAAGTTGCATTGGGCTGGTGCGCGAATTCGCTACGACAATAACCACCGCAACTAGCTACGCTGTCGGGCTGTTATGGCTCAGGCGTTACCGTTCGACGAAATTGGTAAGCTTCACTCTGAGCACCCCAAACTTGTTTGCCCTTGGCGTCGAAACCCCGATCCCAGGTATCCATCTCATCTTTTCGCAAGGTGATTTGGTTGGTGATGCGCACAGCTCCCCGCACATTTGCCGGGCAACCAGTTACAGGGGTCACGCCCACGTAGTCTTCACCAACCCGCTTCAGAAAAACACTACAGACCGCTTCACCCAAATCTTGCGGAGAGAAGACGCGTTGTACGAGTGGCCGGTCGCAGAAGTTGACAAAAGCAGTTGGATTGGTCGGCTTAAACGCTCGCGATCGCACCGTTTGGCTAAAGGGCTGAGGTGAAATTTCGAGAAAACGTTGGCGATACGGCTTGCTTAAGTCTTCTAACAAAGCTTGCTCTTGATAGAGTAAAAAGCGGCTCTGGTTGGCCTCTGGTTGTTGCAGTAAGCAGGTTGTCATCTGCACTTTAGCAACCTTGGGATTTGAGGCAGCTTGGCGGGTTGTGTCCATTTTGCCCGTTAATCGCTGCACCACTTCTTGTGCCTGTTGGTCTAGAGGTAATTCAGCTAAAGCGGGTACGTGGCTAAAAAAGAGCGCGATCGCCGGTATGCCTACCTGGCCAATTTGATAAAGAGATACAGTCTGTTTCACCATTTCGCTGCTTCAAAGTAAAGCTCAAAACAAACTAAATAAACCGAAAAAGGCTTGTCTTTCTCAAACTCTAAGCGTGAATTGAAAAATGTTTAATTAGGAAACCAGGCAAGAAAATGGGGAAGCACTCACTTTGCAAAAATCATCTGTAAATATTCTTCTATAATCTGCCAGCAAAATTATTAAAAGTTGAGTTTCTCTATTTATAGCGCTACGCATAGAAGTTGGTACAAGAGGATGTGGGAGCTGCGCTCCCAGCCAGGGGTGAAACCCCTGCACCCCGTCCTAACATTTTCCAGTATTGCTATAACTTGCTCCTCATCTTTCACTTGTGGAATTTGTTGAACCCGCTTTACCCCTCTGGCAAAGCCCAGCTTCAATCTCTCTGCCTACAAGAAAATAGAAAAGTCAACCATCTTTTGAAATAAATTTCATAGATAAATAGAAATTGTTGCTTGTATTGCAAGTAATCAGGCGGACTCAATGGATTCAGAACAATTACTAAAAGTCTGTAATTTTTTAAGCTTTAAAAGCTCCAGACTACAACCTACTTTGGTAGTAAATCGCAACTTATAAAAGGTGTGACCAGCAATATATTTCTCGACTAAAGAGAACTGTTATTATTCAGCGAAATCCTTTAGGAGAATCTTTATGACAACCCGTGCTGATTATACTGATGCGGAATGGAAAACCTTACTGATGGCTCCTCTTTCTTGCGGTTTTGCCGTTGCAATCAGTGATTTTGGTATTGTTTCAACCGCGATTGAGGGTGCCGCAATGAGTAAAGAGCTTGCTGCGGCAACTGAAACCTATGCCGGCAACGAACTGATTCAAAGCTTATTTAAAAAGGCAGACGGCACTGAGCCAGTAAAACTCGACCCCGCAGAACTGGGTAACAGTGCTGAAAATGCCACTGAAAAAGCCGCTGCCTTTGTGGCTGAAGCGATCAAAATCTTGAGTGAAAAGGCTCCCTCTGAGTTGGCCGATTACAAAGCTCTGTGCTACTCAGTCAGCGATCGCGTTGCAAATGCCGCTGGTTCAGGTTTGTTTGGCTCTGGTGTCAAAGTCAGCGCCAAAGAAGCGGCTGTGCTAACCAAGCTTAAGACCCTGCTGGCCTAGGGTTTGCCGTTCATCCGATGCCCCTCTTTGGGTCAAAGAGGGGTAAGCGATCGCCCCTAAAAGTGATGTATTTTTAGGACTTAACTATTTTTGGCTTCGATCTCCCCCAGTAGTCGAACTGCTTCTTTGCAGAGAAACTCATGACATGGCCCATTGCTGGCCAGCAAGCCGCCCCACTGCAAGACATCGGCCTGGTTGTACTGTAATAGCGAGCCATCAAACCGCGTCAACTTTCCCCCTGCTTCGGTGAGAATCAACTCTGGTGCGGCTAAATCCCAATCTTTGGGGGCTGATTTCCCAGACAGAGAGATGTAGACATCGGCTTCTTGCTCAATCATTACGCCAATTTTGCCGCCAATACTGCCGACCTGTTTTTGCTTTTGGCAGGGAAATTGCTGCATTAGTTGCTCAAAGCGGGCATCGCGATGGCTGCGACTTGCCACCACAATCAGCTCAGAAACCTGATTGCGGCTTGAGACATGCATTTGTTGCTGGCTGCCATCGTGCCGTTCGGCGATCGTGCCTTGCCCTAAAGCAGCGGAGTATACGGTTTTGGCAACCGGACAAGCCACGATCGCCAAAATCGGGCGATGGTGATGCACTAACGCAATATGAACGGCATATTCACCATTGGCTTTGATGTAGTCTTTCGTGCCATCGAGCGGATCAATCACCCACACTAAGGATTTATTGAGGCGTTCTGCGGGTGGCTGAGTCTTAAATGTTTCCTCGCTGAGATAGCCAAACTGCTGACCAAAAGCCGCTTGCAGATTACTCAGGATGTAGTCATTTGCGGCAACATCAGCAGTGGTCACAGGTCCATCTTCACTGCTCTGGAGTTGATACGTGGTCTGCATCTCAATCAAAATGTCAGCCGCGCCCCAACCAATTTGACGGGCGATCGCGCCCCATTCTTGTAAATCTGCCGCTGTATAGTCAGTCAAACCCTATCCTCATTTTGGCCCAACTCATTATAGGACTTGCCAAATCGTGTTTTTGAATTGGAAGGGTTGACTAGATGACCGGAGATTCCTATGAAAAGAAAACTAACCACAGCCAAAGTTTGTCAAGATTTGTAAAATCAAAGCAGCAATTCTCGATATGAGAATGATTCTCATAAAAACGTCCGGTTTTAACGTTTATGAATGGCTGAAACCCGCATTCTGCCGTTTATAACATTGAGTGCACAAGTCTTTAGACACTCTGGCTACAGTACAAATGTTTC
>DVDV01000127.1 GCA_015296075.1 Leptolyngbyaceae cyanobacterium M33_DOE_097
AGAATAATTCTCACAAAAATATTCATTTTGAACAGCTATCAATGGCTGGAATACCCATTCTGCCGTTCATAAAATTGAGCGCACAAGCCTTTAGAGGCTCTGACTTCAGTACAAATGTTTCAAAATGAGAATTGCTGAAACCCACCTGTACAGTTTGCGGATTAATTAAAATCGCGATCCCAAAAGGTTATATTTGCCCACTAGAAACAGAGTGTAGTGAGATCTTAAGTAGAGCCACATCCCTACACTCTGTAGTGAACAATCAGTAAAAATCAGCTCTAGATCATCAAACTCTACCAATCAACCAGCATCTAAAAAGCTTCAACCAAACTCCCCGCAATTAATGATTGCAGGCTTTCCGAATGGTTCAGCTTTTCCCACCTGGCTCGGTAAGAGACTGATCTCAGCTGTGCGCTCCCTATCCGGGAGTGATTTGAACGATCAGCGATCGCTTATCCAGCGACTGAAGTTTACCAGCTTGCCCCAAATCTACAACAATGCGTTCGAGCAATTCGACAGCGCGATCTCGATTTTGGTGTTCTCGTCCTCGTAGACGAATCTGAAACTTCACTGAATCGCCTTTACTCAACCATTCAACGGCTCGATCAATTCGCAAAGAGTAGTCAGCCTCACCCACATTTGGGCGTAGTCTCACTTCCTTTACTGTTGGTCTAGAGCTTTGCTTTTGTCGCTTCTTTTGCTGATACTGATGTTTGCCGTAGTCTAAAATCTTCGCGACTGGCACATCCTTTCCTTCAGAGACGACAACCAAGTCTAAACCAGCATTTGCAGCAAGCTGCAAAGCATCGCGAGTATCTGTCAAACCGTGATTAGTATTCTCATGGTCAATTAGAAGAACCTGAGGCGATTTGATTTGACGGTTAACCAGTTGTTTCGTAGCGATAATTTTATCCCCTTAAATTTCAAGTGTTTACTTAGGCTACATTACCAGGGTAGCGCACTCCAATCAGAGTGACGCAGCGATCGCCCATTACTCTTACTGCGGTTCCCCAACAGTAAGCAACGCTCGCTCATCTACATATCGAGCAAGCTGGGCACTCGCCGCAAGGGTTTGGGCGCTGTGAGAGGCTGTAATTTCTGAGATATCAGATTCAATTGGGTGGGGTGGTTCTGGAATAAGAAATGCGAAGTCGCTGTCATAAGACTTAATCAGATCTACAATCCAAGGAACAAAATCTAATATCTCCTCCGGCAACAGAGTCAGCTCAAATTGCCAACTGCGATTAATCCCACGACATCCCTTCTCACGCCCAATTGTAGAAACAATACCAGCCCGTTTATTAACCGCAACTCTCAATACAAAGGGGCGCTCAGGCACCAACTCATCTGGAGCTGTATGGGCGTAGATATACAAATAGTTGAGAAGTTGCTGGCTATCAAGCCAAAACGCCATTGCTGGGTTACTTGCAGAAGAACTCCCACTGGTAACGTTTACAGACGCCTTCATCGTCACAGCAAAAAGCATGTAAACTTCATGCCTGAGATTAGATAAAGTGCGAATCGCTGCTGGGGTCACGTCAACTAAACCTCCATAAAGAATGGCAGCTTAAACACCTTTTCCATCGGCACCAATGGCTCAAGTCGTTTACCTGCTAAGCAATAAAGCTAATAAATTACTCCCTGTAAGATGGCTCCCCGCAAATCAGCTTGACTTAGATCAACATTACTTAAATCAGCATTCGTTAAATCAGCTTGAATCAGCTTTGTTTCAGACAAGTTAGCCCCTGTTAGGGTTGCACTTGAAAGATTCACCTTACTCAAATTTGCGCGTGCTAGATTTGCTTGCGTAAAATTTGCACCACTAAAATCAGCACCACTCAAATTAGCATTGCGTAAATTAACAGCTACCAAGTTCAAATTTCTAAAGTCCCTCTGACCTGCCTGATAACGACTTACCAGTTCCAAAAGTTTCATACGATCGGCCACCTTGTTGATCTGGAACTAAACAGGCACTCGCCAAAACTGAGCAACCGCCAATGATTGACAATCAACAATCGAAAGGCGATCGCCACAGCTCAGTTACTTTTTTAGGTGAGAGTAAAGCTAGAAACGCGATTGACCACCACGCCGCTGTTTTCTGCGTGCAACAGCCTTCCGTTTACGCTTTTCATTAGGTGTTTCAAAATGCCGATTCTTTCTCATGTCAGGGAAGATCCCCGCTTGAGATACCTTCCGCTTGAACCGACGTAAACCCGATTCAATACCTTCATTCTCACCAAGGATTACTTGGGTCATCCTATCTCCTTTTCGATGGTCTAAACAAACATCCGAACAAGAGTTCCCTGCTCGTAAAGGAGGGCAAGAAAGCGACTCACCCTCCCTTTAAGACTCAAAACTCAATCACCGGAGTCAAACGCTAATCTAACCTGAAAGCGAAAGCGAAACGCCTCACTTTACAGACATCAAAGCAGTGACCTGATTGAATTAATAACGGCGAGAGGAGCCACCACCACGGCTCTTCCAACCACCACCTGCCGAAGGACCTCTTTCTTCGCGCGGCTTAGCTTTATTTACCTTGAGGTCACGACCCATCCACTCAGCCCCATCAAGAGCTTCGATCGCGGCCGACTCTTCTGCATCTGTACCCATTTCAACAAAACCAAAACCGCGCATACGGCCTGTCTCACGGTCTGTTGGAAGTTGAATGCGCTTAACAGTGCCGTACTCCGAAAAAACCTCAGACAAATCGTTTTCGGTAACCTCGTACGACAGGTTGCCAACATAGATTGACATACTTAGACTTCTCCAAATTGATACGTAGTGGGGATTTAAATTCGGAGAAACGTCGATAAAACGAGTTACACAGCCGAAGATAATTTCCAATGCGCCTCTAATTTAGCACGGATCTCAGAATGCGATCAAAGGAACATGATAAGATACGTTACTGTCTGAGAGCGGAACTTGATTAGATTTCAATCATCCTTCATCCCCCAAAAGATAGACACCCTTAACAAGTCTTACCAACTAACCCGGCATTGAACCCTCAAGAGAAGCTGACAGCGATACTGCAATAGTCGCTGATTCGCTTAAAAATCAGTAAAAAAGCGGGTGCTGCCCGCCTTTACTCAAAAATGTTGAAAACCAAAGTCTAGTGGTGTCTTGTCAAGCGGCTTTGGCTCAATCGCTCATCTTCCAGTCAAATCCTGGGCGAGCAATTACTAGAGTGCTGCTTCTCGTGTTTACAAAACTTGCAAACAACCTGATTAGCTTCGTGTTGGAATATTCACCCTGGCTGTCCCAATTGGAATTTCGCCATTGACTCCAGTCCGCTCAGCTGTAACGCCGTAGAAAAGCGTTTCGCCCCCTCCACGGCGCATTTGAACATTAGTAAAGCGCACCTCCAAGTAAGAACCTTGAGTCACCGATTCGTTAAAGACGATCGCTACCCGTCCTCGATCAGTTGATATTCGGGCAGGTACAGCCTGACCACCCTGATTAATCACCTGAATTCCCTCGTATTTTTCCATCTGTTTAGGCAGAGAAATCATCAAATCATTAATCGACATACCAACAACCGCAACTCGAATAAAGTGACTGTCACCCCGGACTCCAGAGCTAGTAATAAAAGGTGCCGTGAAGTTAAACGTCATACCCGTTTCACCCGCCATGATGGGAGGCAGAGCAACCTTCGTTCTACTTGTGTTATCAGGGCTGGCAGAAACGGATGAAACAATGCTAGTTGATGCGATCGCGACTAGCAGCGCAGGAATAGCTTTATAGATTGAACCTTGCATCGGTAAATCCTCAAAGTTAGTAGTTTCAGCAATCTTTTCTGCTTTAGAGCATTCAACTGCTTTCAACTAATAGCTTTCTAGATAAGGCTGAAGCGCATCTGATGACTAAATTAAAAGTCCCTGAAAATTTGGCATTAATTTAATCAGAATTACCCCTCAAAGCCTCAACAGGTGTCTTAGGCATCCTGCCAAAAACTTCTGGATCATGGATGAAATAAGTTTGATGTTTGGCAGGGGCGGGTTTTGCCATTAAATCTATGGCAGAGTGTAGATCGGTCTGCTAAACCCACCCGTACAGTTTACGGATTGATTAAATTCTCGTTCTTCAGCTGCAACATCTCAACCAAACTAACCCATCTCCTTAGACGAGCGAGATGCCAACATGAGCTTACGCCGATAACTGTACTGGCCATAAACATTCACCAAGTAAGGCATCGCATAGCTGAGAAGTGCAGATACCCAGCGCTCATAAGTCATTTCTTGGCGCAGGCAGGCGGGGCCATGATTAATCAAAAAAAGTAACGAACCGACAAAAGCAGACGTTTTCAAACCCGTTGGAATGAACTCTGGATCCCATAAGCTAATAACGTATCCTTTAACAGCTCTCATCAAAAACCTTTCCTAGCTTTCATCTGCGCTCCATGTGCAAATAAACCAGAAAATAGACACTTTTTTGGTACATAGTTTACAAAAAATAGATAAAGCAACACAATTTCAGTTGCTTACTCAGCAATTCTCGATATGAGAATGATTCTCATAAAAACGTCCGGTTTTAACGTTTATGAATGGCTGAAACCCGCATTCTGCCGTTTATAACATTGAGTGCACAAGTCTTTAGACACTCTGGCTACAGTACAAATGTTTC
>DVDV01000215.1 GCA_015296075.1 Leptolyngbyaceae cyanobacterium M33_DOE_097
AATATGAGTTGGAACGCCATCGCTCCGGTGGTTTATCGGGTGGATGGCATCTATGAAAAGGGCATTAAGGTACTAGCTGAGGAATTGGAATCCTATCTCCCGTTCTGGCAGCAATCTGACACTTTACCCAAATGGGATATCACCATTCTCCCTAATTGATTGGGATGTTATTTACTTGCAGATCCCTTAGGTCATTTTGGCTTAGTTTTAGCGACAGAGTTAAACTCAGCCTTCACCCACGGCTGACAACCTTGAATCGTTCCATTTCCAGCGGCCCTGTCTCTGCTCAAAGAATCATCGTGACCCATCTCAGTGGCCACTTTTAGGTCCCACAAAGGAACTCCCACCAACTTGGCTCCACTCGCCACCATTTGGCACACCGCCACTCGATGCACGAGGCTGACTGAAACGATTTCTAATTCCCGTTTGCCGTAATCCCGCAGAATGCGACTGTCCGAACCCACATAGTAAACCCGGTCCCCTAGTTGGTAACTCATGCTACTTACTTCGCCTCAGCCGCTAGAAACAATCACTTCTTCACCCTACCCGAATCACCATTGCCCGCACTCTTTAGACTGGCAGAAGCCCACTGTTCCTGTCCTCTATCGCTCGATATTTTACAACTCTCACCATCGATTTTGCCTTGTCCTATCTCGTTTAAAAAGAATTACCGTCTCAGTCGGACCCATCTCGATCGATTGAAAGCAAACACGCATTTATACTTTAAAGCGAGTAGCCCTCAGACTCCTATCACCCTTTGCGAAGTGCGTTCACTCTGGCCTGTCTCCCTTCATTGTCTTCATACAAAGGTGTGAAGATCCGCTAAAGAAATAAGTAAGAAATTGTTTTTTCTACTAGATATATAAAAATTAGCTTAGAAAGCGGAATTGAGTAACCCCGTTCTCAGTCAGTGCAGTAACTTTATACTAAAAAGTCCCTAATCTATTCGGGGGCATCTTATATTGGAACATCACAGGTAAGTAAGCCAGTTACAGGATTTCTAGCATGTCATCCTGTAACTGGCACCTGTTAATCGCGCTTTGTGAATGGAGCTCTCAATTTCATCATCTCAGGATTTTTGCAAGGATGTAGGTAAAAGTGTCGCAGCAGAAGTGTAGTAACAAGATAACGAAATCAAGCGCAGGAAAGGCGATTACGTTATCAAAATGGGTCAATTAAAAGCTACTTTTTCTTATTCTTCTTTTTATCCTTCTTATCTTTTTTCTTGCTCTTTCCATTATCAAAAGAAGCATGCTGTAATTTTTCAGTGACTGCTTGTGCTGTGTCAACTGTGTTCTCCGCCACATCGGCTGCAAGCTGCCCAGCCTTCTCAGTTGTATCTTCAACCACTTGACCCGTAGTGTGAGCAGCGGTACCAACGGCTTCTGTGAGGGTAGAGGGAACGCTAGCAAGTGCGGTCCCTACCGACCCAACGGTAGCGGCAACTCCTTTTCCTTTCTTGCCACCTTTCTGATTGTCCTTTTTCTTGTTTCCCATTGTGGTATCTCCTAAGTCAAAGCCCAGCTAAAAATTACCAATTTACGACCTTCAGTTTTTGAGGGTGAGCGTGAAGGGAGCAGCAACACCGCTGCCAAAGAGGGAGCAATCGAAAGCTTAATTCAGGCTTAAAGATCGACCTATTCACGCTTAACCCTGATTCTGATTCAGTTCGTTACGATGATCCAGGGTTTGTAAAACCTGATACAGAATCTAACTATGTTCCGTGGGTTGTATGTTCCTCCTACGAATGCGCCTGAACTTTTGTTTCACTCCTAGTGAATGCGATTCCCCAGCTTCCTTTCCTAATGAAGGAGAATTTATTCCTCGCGCTCGCCTTAGACTCTGTCGCCCACGGCAAACCCAGCCAGCCAGTCCTCTCTACCATCCTGCGATCGTGCATTATCGAAAACAGCCGGAGGACATTTCTGTTCGATAACCGGACCCTACCCAACGAGCTCAGGATGCACCTGACCTGCCTTGACGGTCGGCTGGAGCAGCATGCGATGCAGGTGATAACGAAATCCCTCATCGAGATACTTCTGTCGAATCTCCTCCCAGTTGACCAGCGCTCCACGCCGCTTTTGCTCAATGGTTGCTTGAAGCTCGGGTAGGTGAAGTTCACGACCGAGAATTTTGGTCGCTAGCTCTAAGAAAACCTGCGTGTCCTGAAAGTCACCCAATTGAGCCTGTAGCTCTTTGATTTCTACAACCCAGTCTTCAAACGCTTTGCCGTAGAATGGGGTGAAGAATTCAGCTTGATAGCGGACGTGTTTGCAGGCTTTTCGCAACTCGTGCAACATCACGCCGTTTTCGCCTGCAGCTTCTTTGCTTGAAATCAACCAACCTGGATGCAGCAGCAAATGAGACAGCAGGGGACCCAATAAGTCGGGCAGGAGAACTGAGAGGGGCAGCTGGGCAATCGGAGTATAGCAAGGCCGCTGCAACCAATGGGCGTAGGTCGTTTTCAACTCCTGGTACAGTGGTTGAGATAGCACTGCTTTCATCCGTGCAAAGGCTTTGAGCCGCTGCTTTTTCAGCGTCTCGGATACTGTGTCTAACTGTTTCTGCTCTTTTTTATTGAGATTCGGGCGATATTCCTGCTCTAAACTCGCCAGTTGAACATCCAGGTCTCTCACTTTCCCCAAGACTCGTGCTAGATTTCGGAGGCGTTGAGCGCTACCCGCTTTGGGTAAGTCGATCGCACTGCCAAAGACTTGCAAGGCAGTCCGAAGACGCCGCGTTCCCACCCGCATTTGATGTAACGCTTCTGGGTCCTTGTCGGCGAGCACCTTTTTCTCTTGCTTCACGATGCGGCAATATTGTTCCTCGATAACCTGATAGGTGTAGGCTTCCAAGCTTTGAGGAGAATGAGTTGCTAAGTCTGATGCGTTACCCTGTTGTGTTTGAGCCATAGAATTTGCAAACTATGTCGATCCAGTGAAAGAAGACAGGGGTTACACCTCTAAGAGAGGCAAAGCCCTAAATCTCTTCAATGAAATGATAAGTACGGTGATGAGATGGAATGTGAGTTTAAGGAGAAATGTTAACTAGAGATTAACCCCAAATTAATCCCCCAACTGTATGACTTTGAACACAACAAAGCAATTAGTTTCTCCTTATATAAAGATTAATGACAAACTTGAAGGTCCGAATTTTAACGCACTTAACGGCTCGTCCTGAGCGAGAGCAAGAGCTAAAGAACTTTCTGGTTCAATTTATCGAGGATCGCTGTCAACAAGTGGGCTGTTGCAGATGCGAGTTGCTGCATCAACTCATTGACACGACACAATTCATTCTGGTCGAAGAATGGGACGCTGAAGCACGATTAAGGTCGGATCTCGACTCTCAGCTATTGGCAAGGTTAGGTGAGGTAGCAGTAGACCTCTTTATCGAACCCCTTCAAGTTTATTGGTACGATGTGACGGTACCTCAATTCCGTACTGAGTAGCCCAATGTCACTGGAGCATTGGGGTCAACGGCCTGCAACTTGCGGTTGGCCTACTACTAACGCACTGTCTTGATGGACTCTTGATTTTCCCATGGGATGTGCAACGAGATTCGGTGTGGGAGATTAAAGTGTAGCTAGGAGTGGGATAGCGGACGGCAAAGTAATGGCGCTTTGAATTGGAAAACGGCGATACGGCTTGGCAATGGCGGTGTATAAGTCGGAACTAGCGGATTACAAATGTACGCTTTTACAGAGAATGGCGCATCTTTCAAATTCTTGGCACAATACCGTAGGTAACGTGAGTTCGGTTTAAGCGGCAGCAGGCAAAGCCTCGTCAATCAACAGAGACGGTTTCTTGGGCTGGTGGCAGTAGGCAATCAGCCCACAGATGACATTGACAAAGCCGTTGACTGGAGACCGGTGGCGGGAATGTTC
>DVDV01000187.1 GCA_015296075.1 Leptolyngbyaceae cyanobacterium M33_DOE_097
GAGTGGGGGAGTGAGGGTGTGGGGGAGTAGGGGAGTGGGGGAGTAGGGGAGTGCTAGGGAGATTTGAGTTGCACGATCAAGATGAGATGGGGCTTCAGGAGATTTTGCTGGTTCTGCTAGAGCGGGATCAGATGAGTGATGCTGAGCGATCGCCCTTACTCGCTTCGGTTGCGGCAACGGCTAAGGTTTTTGGTCTGGCTCAAGCGCCTGTAGAACAAGCTTTAGACGAGCGTTTGGCGCGGTTCCGGCAGGTGTATTCAGGCCTGGCAGCGTGGGCAAATGCTGATTTTTGGGATGCTGCGTGGGTGACAACCGCCTGGAATTTTTGGTTGCCTCTGGCAATGCAACTTTCTATCCTCCGGAGGGAAGCCCAGCGTCCGATTGTGCAAGGCGTTTTGGGTGGTCAGGGCACTGGAAAAACTACGCTGGGCAGGGCGCTGACGCTGATTTTGCAGGCCTGGGGCGATCGCACCTTCAGCCTGTCTTTGGATGATCTCTACAAAACCTATGCTGACCGTTTGCAACTTCGACAACGGGACCCTCGGCTAATCTGGCGTGGCCCACCGGGGACTCACGACATTGAGATGGGTTTGTCAGTTTTGCAGGCTTTGCGGCAGCGGCAGGTGGATCAGCCGATTGCTATCCCCCGGTTTGATAAATCGCTGCACCAGGGTGCGGGCGATCGCGTTGCGTCTGAATTGGTGAGTGGCATTGACATTGTGTTGTTTGAAGGTTGGTTTGTGGGCTGCCGTCCGGTTGAGCCGTCCTGCTTTGAGAGGGCACCATTCCCGATTCAAACTGAGGCCGACCGTACCTTTGCTCGTGATATGAACGCCCGTTTGCATGACTATTTGCCCCTCTGGAACTGTTGCGATCGCCTGCTGATTTTGTATCCCGCAGATTATCGGTTGAGTCGGGTTTGGCGGCAACAGGCCGAGCAGAAAATGCGATCGCAAGGCAAATCAGGCATGAGCGATGCAGAAATTGAGGCATTCGTCGATTATTTTTGGAAGGCACTGCACCCTGAATTGTTTGTTACGCCGCTCGTCCGCCAACCCGGAATCGCCGATCTTGTAGTTGAAATTGATGCCCGTCATCGCCCCCAAAAAATTGCCCAACCTGGTGCTTAGGTCAGTCTTATCTCTTTTCTCCCCTGTATCTTCTGCCGCTGCGGGTGGTCATACTGATGAAAGCCTCAATCGCAACAATTCTGTCGATTTGTAAGCTTGTGCCTGTGGATGGTGCAACCCAAAATTTAAGCGGTACGCTACGCTACGTCTCATGACAACCCCAACGCCTTTTCCTGATAATTGGTCTTATCTTAAAACTGAGCTAAATTGGCTTGATCGCCTGTTAAGCCTCGCGATCGCCCGTTATCGCAAAGAGCGCAAAGAATTGGAACCGTTGATGAAATCGCGGGCTGATCGCGCCACGAGTCACTGGTGGAAGGGCTTGATTGTGGTGGATGGAACAATTGCCCAAGATGCCCCTGCGACCGTAGCAAAACCTCAGCCTGCAAAGAATTCTTACCAGCAACAACTAGAGGCAAAAATTCAAGTCAGCCGTCAACAAGGGATTCATCTTGGTTTGCCTGACTTGCGCGATCGCCTCCGGCTCAGTCTGTTTGAAAAGAATCTGGTGCTGGTTGCGCTGGCTCCTGAAATTAGCCGTCGCTACACTCATATTTACAATTACTTGCAAGAAGCAGACCCCAATGCGTCTGGGTTGCCAACTGTAGACCTGCTGCTGCGATTACTCTGCCGCAGTGATCCTGAGTGGCGCACAGCTCGCGGTTGTTTAACAGCCAATTCTCCGCTGATGCAACAAGGTTTGTTGAAACTGTCTGATCTGCAACCAGAACCTCTGCTGGGTCGCACCGTGCAGTTATCTGGGTCACTGGTCGATTATCTACTCGCAGATCAACCCGTTGATCGTGCTTTAGAACATCTGTTGCAGCCCGTGGAGTCTGCGATCGCCCTGCCTCGCAATGTCACGACTATCTCCCCGCGCCAGGATGCTTCCCTGTGGGAGCAACTCGTGCTGCCTCCGGTGTTGCTAAACCAACTCCAGCACTTGAGCCATCGCGTGCAACGGGTTCAGCAGATGCAGTCTGAGACACCCCTCGCTGAGCCGGGATTCGTGCTGATTGTAGCGGGTGCAGCCGGAACGGGTAAGACAATGGCAGTGCAGGCGATCTCGCAAACCCTGGAGCAGTCGGTTGTCATTGTTGATCTGGCAGTTGTGCCCACGACACAGTATCTTTCCCTGTTGCATTCACTCGTCACTGAAGCCCCCGCGCTTTTGCTGCTCAAATCGGCGTACTGTTGGTTTGGCAAACACTCCCTTTTGCCGCCGAGTGAGCAAGCCTGGTTTATTGAGCAGCGA
Source organism: Leptolyngbyaceae cyanobacterium M33_DOE_097 (assembly GCA_015296075.1). Lineage (GTDB taxonomy): Bacteria > Cyanobacteriota > Cyanobacteriia > Leptolyngbyales > Leptolyngbyaceae > DSRU01. The sequence continues at coordinate 2,386 of DVDV01000187.1, forward strand.
CGTGCCACAAATGCGTTAACGTTTTTGAGTGTGCAGCAGCCGCAAGAAATTGCAATCAACTGGCGCGGCCAATTGCCTCTGCTAAAATTTCTCATGCCTGACGCAAAAGCGCGGTTGCAACTGTGGCGGCAAGCCTTTGCTTCACAAGCACCCTTGGCGGAGGCGATCGATTGGCAACGCTTGTCGCGCTTACCGCTTACGGGAGGGGCGATTCGGGAGATCGCGCAGGAGGCTCAATTAATGGCAACTGAGCAAATCGAAGTGGAGCATATCTGGCAAGCGTGCAAATTGTTGTATCCTGATGCGCTGCGATCGCGATCGCGTTAGTCAACAACCGATTGGCAGATAAATCGAGCATCATGGAAGAAGAAGCTCAACGAAGAAAATGAAGACGCGAATTCAGAAAATTGGTTTTTTAGGATTGCTTGGTTTGTTAACGGTGGGGTGCGCTCCAGCTCCTTATAACCCGCCTGTCTCCCAAGCGCCAAGCGATCTGCCACCCGCCCAACCTGAAACTCCGACTGCGCCACCTGTGCAAACGCCACCCGCACAAACGTCGCGACCCAAGCCTCAACGCCCACCTACAGCCCAGCGTCCTTATCAACCACCTTCACAGCCGATTGTGAAGTGGCAGCAGTGTAATGCTCTGGGTCGCGGGTATACCCCCCAGGTGACGATGGAAACCGACAGCTACTTCATCAATATCTGTCAGCAGGGAAATTCGGGTAATCTCATTTACTTTGGGCAAGACAAGTTCAATCGCGATCGCAACCTACGCCTACCAGCGATCTCAGCCGAGCGTGGCTTTCAAGCTAACAATGGCAACACGACTTACACAGTGCAGCAAAACAATAACGGACGCTGGGTGCTGACGGTTCGGCAAAACGGGAGGCAGGTTTTACGTGAACCGGCAATGGTGGCTTACAGCAATCCCAACTCGCCACAAGAACCTGGCTCTGTCACCCTGGCCTGTAGTGGTGAAATCGGTGACATGGTTGCTTACACGCTGCGCTATACCGATGAGCATGGGTTTAACAACGTTCAGATTCAAAACCGCAACACGGGCCAGAGAATTGCAACCGGGAACCTTGACTACGTTGGACAAAATGAGCAAGGACAACCGATCTTCAAGGGCAATGCAGGCGAAGCCGATTTTACGGTTGTGAGTCTGCAAGCCCCCATGCGCAGCGGTGGTCAGATCTCAGCGAGCTACGATGGCCAGTGGGGTAGAGGCATTTGCAACTAAACAGAATTAGATTATTGCGCGTTCTCTAGCTGAAAAGCCAACTGCGCCGCTCCAACGATGCCCGCCTGGTTCCCTAGCTCAGCCGTTAACAGCTGTAACCCTGCTCTGGAACTAGGCAAAACTCGTCGCTCAATCTCAGTCTTTACGGCTGGCAAAAACAAGTCGGCACTGGCACTCACGCCACCACCCAGGACGATCGCCTCTGGAGTCAAGACGTAAATTAAGCTGGCTAGCCCAGCCCCCAGGTCTTGCCCATAAGCTTGCCAAAACTCTAGAGCGGTGCGATCGCCCGTACGCGCCAATTCACTGAGTTCTTTGGGTTCCAGGCCAGTGCGCCGCCGAATCGCCTGCACCGAGACGTATTGTTCTAGCGAACCGCGATTACCGCTGTTGCATTCTGGCCCGGTCGGGTTGAGGGTAATTAAGCCTAACTCTCCAGCTGTACCGTGATGTCCTGTAAACAGCTTGCCATCCAGAATGATCGCGCCGCCGACTCCAGTGCCTAATGTTAAGACAATCAAGTTCCGAAAGAAGCGTCCGGCACCTAACCAGGCTTCGCCTAACCCGGCACAGTTGGCATCATTTGCCAGTATGGTTGGCAAGCCAGTTTCGGCTTCGAGCCAGTCAGCTAACGGCACATCATGCCAATCAGTCAAATTGATGGCGACTCTTGCAATGCGTCCGGTGACATCGGCTGGCCCTGGTGTTCCGACCCCGATCGCATGTACCTTCTTTTCGGGGTCAATTTGGGCGATCGCCTCGACCATCGCTTCCAGCACCGCTTTTGGCGTTGAGGGCTGGGGTGTCGGCACCGTCAAGGATTGTAAACACTCACCCGATTGACTAAACCGTCCCAACTTAATTGCTGTGCCGCCCAGGTCAATACCCAACACTTGATTTGGACGAACCGCGCCTGCCTCAGCTGATGTGGAAACTTTGCCCATGAAAATTGTGTAACGCTGCAACAGTGAATCCTATCAGAATTGCGGGTAGCGTAACTGAGCGGACAGCATTAGTTTGCGACAACTTTCTGTTCCAGCGTGATCCAAGCGATCGCACTTCAATGCCTGATGTGGTTCTGAAGTCGTGATTTACAGTCGTTGCAGCAAGCTTGTGCCGTGGGTGTCGGTACCACAAGTATTGAGCAACCCGTACACACTGCTCAACCGTTGAATGCGCTCGGTTTGGTTGGGGCTACAGCGCCAGGGTGAAGGATTGTCGTAGGCGTAGTAGGTTTCAACACCATCAATCCCTAACATGACTGCTGCTGCAATCAAGTCTTCGGGCGATCGCCGATAGCGAACTGGGTGAGCCAGCACTGCCAGACCATTTGCTGCGTGAATTGCATCCACGACATTACAAGCGTAAGCCTGCTCAGCTTGAGGTGCTTGACCTTGCAAATATTCTTCCATCGCGGGATGTGCCAAGTCAAAGCCATATCCCAAGATATGAACTTCTGTCTCAAGCAGCTTAGCGGTGACTTCAACCCCGACCCACAGCCTGGGTAAAATTCGTGCTTGGTTCTGATGGTGTTGCTCAGTCAACCAGCGCTGAGCCATTCGATAGCCCTGAACCGAGTGGTGATCTGTAATGGCAAAATCGTGTAGCCCAATGTCGATCGCCTGTTGAGCCAACACTTCAGGATGGAGCTTGCCATCTGAACAAGTGGTATGCATGTGAAAGTTGAACCGAGTCGGGCAACTCTCTGCACGGACAGAGCGAAATACCTGACGCAAGCTTTCTAAATCGCGTGAAAACGCTTGTCTGGTGGTAGCCTCAGCCAAACTCACAGTGGCAACCCTCACGTGTTACAGGAATCAACACCCTCACTATACAATTTTTAATGAAACGTGGTGGGAGATATCGGGTCATCTAATAGGTGAAATCAGTCTATTACCGATTGCAATTTGCGATTGCTCCCTTTGTCATAAGTTATGACGCCCACCCACAGACCATTTCGCGGAATGTACCCGGCACTGATTCGGCACCTCCGCCAAACCGCTTAATTGATCAAAATTAGCCAAATCCTATTATGAGATCGCCCCGGCAAAGCGCTGAGGTGATAACGGTACCAATAAAGAATCTTCACCACCTACCGCTTGGGCTGCAAAGCGGCGAGCTAGGGCGGGGGCGATCGCGAGGGGGCTGCTAAAGCCAGTAAAAAGGTGCAACCCTTCAACACCAGGCATCGCACCGACTAATGGCAATTGATCGGCACTGTAAGCAATTTGGCAGCGACACCACTCACCCGGCAAATCGGCGATCGCGGGTAACAGGGGGCGCACTCCCGCCCGAATTTGGGCTTCACTACTGGGACGCTCAACCGCTGCCTCTAAGTCTGTTAAAGTGCGGCTCAACTGACCAATGCGAAAACGCCCATCGGGTAATTGAATCGCGCCTGCATCCAAGATCGGTGGTGCAGGTTCGTGACCAGGTTCATCCCAGAGTGGATCTAAGGCATCAATACTGGCTGAGCGTTCCAGGTCAAAGCGTTTTAAGTCGGCCTGACTTACCATCGTGCGAAGCTGCAAATCACTCTGAGGAGCGGTTTCAATAATTTCTGCATGGGTAAAGTAAACGCGAGTGGGAATTCCGGCAGACTTTAGCAGGGCACGACTGAAAGCTCCGGCACAGATAACGGTGTGAGCTGCGCCAAAGGATGCTTGCTCACAAATCACGCCCGTCGCCTGTCCTAACTGACCGTAGCTCAGCCCTGTCACTTGCCCAACGTATAACTCGCCACCCACCCGCAAAAATGCGTTGACATAGGCTTGAGTGGCTAACTCAGGCTCAATCTGCCCGTGGGGAATCACCAGTGCGGCTGCGATCGCCTCGGTATTGAGCAATGGCTCCAGTTCCCCTGCCGCTTGGGGCGAGATCCGTTGCGGTTGCTTGGCAAACTGCTGGTAAAACTGGTAAATCGCGTCAGCGTCCTCATCAGGGCCAATTGTCATTAGCAGATCGAGATCGTGAAAATGGGTGTCGGCTTCCAGTTCGGCTGACAAATTACGGTGAATCGCCTCACCCTCAGCGCAAATCTGGCGCGTCAAGTCGGTTGTGCCCGACCAAAACGCTAACCCCCCGTAGCTGTAGCGGGTTGCTCCTTGTAGGTGGGTGTGCTGCTCAATCAACAAAACCCAAAGTCCCTGCTTCGCCAACTCATAACTGAGTGAGGCACCGGTAAAGCCCGCGCCAACAACAATCCAATCGTATGATTTGGTCATTTTCTTTACTGGTCTGCGATCGCACTTAACATTTCTACAATCATCTCATTTTGCAGCAGATCCGAGGTTGATCGTTTACCTCAAATAGCTTTGTATGCCTTGAAATACAAGCATTTTCTTCAACAACGAACTAACGCAGTCACCTACTGAAATTGCATCTGTAACAAGATATGAATTGGTACTTTGTTGACTTGTATTAAGCCTTTCAAAAGATAGGAAAAAGTACCTAAAGCGATCTTCCAAAAAGCAGTGGAGAAATGACGAAATCCGCTTTAACCTGGCTTTAGAGGTTGGAGATTTCGCCCAATCTAAACGCTGAATCGATTGCAGATGCCAACGGGTGAAAAGGCTGATTGAAAGCACCTTTCAGCCAGGTATAGAGTATGTTTCAAACTCTTTTAAGCCGCAATGTTCCGTTAGTTTTATCTGCCAATAGTAGTAGTTGCTGCGGTTCATATTGCAAAATATTGCGACCTTTTCGGGACTGGTTAACTTTAATATCTTTTGCTGTTGCGACAATTCTGTATTTGTTAGTCTGCATATATTCAAAAGCTTGCTAAATGGTTCAACTCATTTAGTGAGCTTTTTTACTCATAGGTTTGTGAGTCCAACCTCTTGGTGATTTTTGAGAGAGACAGCTATGAAGCATTTTGCTGCCCAATGGATTGATGAGTGGTGCCAAAAAAGCGGTTGGACTGATTGGTTTTTCGAATGTTCCCAGTACTGGGCGTTTCCGCCAAATGCTGTGATGCCAATGCCAATTCCAACTCAGGTTTTGCAGGCAATCAAAGCTGAAAAAGGCTTGTGCGATGAAGAAAAATTCTGGTGTTTTTCTGTCGTTGGAATGGCGATTCTGGCAGTAGTTTTTACCTATCTCTTTGCTTCGCCAATGCCATTAATTGCAGCATTTATTTATGGGGCTGTGACAGTTGCTCGTTTAGAAAATGAGATGTTTGAGCCGCCCTTTTTGACAGATAATTAGTCGTGCTCGATGTAGCGTGTACAGTCCCTCTGCTGCCCAAACGGACAAGAGGGATTTTTTCTTTTGAAGCGTCTGAAATCTTTTTTCCCCAGCGTTTCTAGAACAGAGATAAAGCCTTGCAATTCATTCAACCTGGAACTGATTTTCTGCAAAGTCTAGTCCGTTTGCAGATGATAAGCGGAGTTAGCTATCTCGCTTGACCCAGTGAATTCAGAACTTCTTTGGTGGTCAGAAACAGCAACCAAGCAAAACGAAGTGAACTGGAAGCGTTTAGACTAGATGAGGAAATTAAAGGAGAAGCGCATGACTGCAACACAAGTGTCTGCTCAAGAACTGTTTCGTGCAGCCTACGAAAATCGCTATACCTGGGACAGCAGCTTTCCTGGATACACAGCAGATGTGACCTACAAGCACGGTGACACTGTTTACGAGGGGAAAGTCACAATTAAGAAGGATCTGTCTGCCGAAGTCACAGGCGTTGAAGACGAGACTGCTAAAAAGGCGATCCACGGGCAAGCCTGGGAAGTTGCGATTCACCGTGTGCGGCGTGCGTTTGAGCAAACTCACGGCAACAATACCTTTGCGTATGGTGAAACCGATGCTGACGGGGCGATCGAAATCATTATGGGCGGTAAGGCAGATGGCGATCGCTACAAGCTTCGCAATAACGAAGTCAGCATGGTGCATCGCCACATTCATGGGGTGGTGGTGACAATCAACACGACCAGCAGCCATGATACGGGTGAAGGCTATTTATCTCACCGCTATGACTCGGTTTACCACGACCCCAAAACGGGTGAGCAGAAGGGCGCTCGCAGCGAGTTTGAGGATGAGTACGAGAAGGTTGGGGGTTACTTTATTCTCAACCGCCGCGCAATTCGTTTTGATGACCTGACTGAACCGCCGCAAGAGTTTATTTTCTCGAATATCGAGTTGCTCTAGAGAGTTAATTGGGGGCACCGGCCCCCTTCTCAGAAAATACGGGTGACGTGAGGCGGAGGGTACAAGCGCAAAGGGCGATCGCCCTGGCAATAGCCATCTAAACTGCCGAACCGCTTTCTGCGTAGAAGGCAAAATGTGACTTAAGCCTGCGAAGCAGGGTTCTCACTATACCCGTACCCCCTTTTATCCAACACTGGAACAAACACCACCTTCCGGAGGGGAGGCGAGGGGACGCGGCCGTCCTCTCGCGGGGGGTTGGGGGCGTGCCTCCAAGTTCGCTAGTTCGGAATAATTTGCTCTCAAAAGAAGGCTTTTTCTATCTCAGCAAGGTGTATATTCGCTGACTCATAAAAAGTAGCAACCCAGACACTCGTGAAATTCAAAGGATATTAAGCCAAGTACTAGAACTATTACTGTTCCGTCAAGCGCGATCGCTGCACTTCCTCGCTCACAGGCAATTGAGCCGTTTCAGAACCAGACAACATCTTCGCCTTCATCGCTGCCAGTTCTGCATCCACCTCATCCGCCTGCCCCAGACTCGCAATCCGCGTCTCTAAATCATCAATATTGAGTTCCTGCGCCGCTTCTGCCTGCGCCTCAAGCTGAAAAACCTTTTCCTCCATGCGCTCAAAAGCCGCCAGCGCACTACCACTACCAACCTTGCCAAGAATGTCATTAATTTGCTGAGTCGCCTTCGCCGATCGCGCCCTTGCAATATACATATCCTTCTTGGTTTTCGCCTCGTAAATCTTGCTTTCCAGCTTCCGCATATTCTGTTTCAACTGATCCACAACCACCGACTGTTGGCCCAATTGTGCCCGCATCGCCGCGGCTGTATCTTCATAGGATTTACGGCGAGTTAACGCCTCCCGCGCCAATTCTTCTTCACCCTTTTGCAACGCCATCTCAGCCCGACGATACCACTCTGCCGCAGTGCTTTCTGCTTGGGTCGCCTGTCGCTCAGTGCGTTTTTGAGTCGCGATCGCCTGGGCTACAGCCTGCCGCATTTGAATCAGCTCATCCTGCATTTCTAAGACAACTTGCTCCAGAATCTTCTCTGGATCTTCCGCTTTGCTAATCAAATCGTTCAGGTTCGCACGAATCAGCCGAAACAATCGGTCTAGCAATCCCATAGCACTCTCCTAAGCAGGAATGATCTGGATCAATCCAGGCTCTCTTTCCTACTCATACTACGCGAATCGCCTCAGTTCTGCACTGTCGAATGGCAGAATCTGTCTATCTTTTCACTGCTTCTTGATTTGTGCATCAATGCCCTGCTTGCGCAGCGCTTCGACCTTTGCACGAGCTTCAATTTCATTGTCATAAGCCCCGACCTGCACCTTCGCCCCATCCGAGAAATTCTTGACAAAGGCATCTGGCACATTCTTTCTGACAGTTTGCAGTGAACTGTCGTTTTGAAACTCAGTCACCACCTTATAAGGCACCTGAGTACCCTCAACTCTGGTGCGTGGTTCAGGAGCCACTCGCTTAGGCGCAGCCTTGGCTGGCGTTTTCGGCTTAGCAACATTCGCTCTGGTAGCGGTTGCTGGTTGAGCCGTTGACCTGGGCGATCGCGCTTGACCGGTTCGTGGCGCAGTCGCTGCCCGAGGAACGACCCGACCTGCTGGCCGTAACGGAGCCGGAGTCGATGTTTTTGGCATTGATGGCGCAGGAGCCGAATTGACCGGAGCATCTGCGGGCACACTGACACCCCCCGGAGTTACACTCGGCGGAGCCACAGGAGCCTTTGTTGACAAAGGTTGCGGTGAAGTTGTCGGGATTGGCGCTTGAGAGACTGGCGCACCATCTTCCTTCAAGGTGGCAAGACTACCGAGGTCAAGCCGCTTAAATTCTTGCTCAGCCAGATTCGGTTGAGGTGGCGTTTCGTTAGTTGCCGTTGGTGGAGTTGCAGGTGCAGACTGAGGCTGCTGCCGTTCAAACCGGGCCAGTACACGGTTTACGCTTTTAGGGTTCATCACCACATAGCCAAACAAAGCACTCGACAACAGCAACAGCAACAGTGAACCTAAACCCATCGGGGTAAACAATTGCTGAATTACACCGCGCTCTGCTCGCACCTTCGCTTCTTCGGCTGCCAGACTGCGGAGCAACTCTTCAGATGACTCCAAGTATTCTTCATCAGGTGCAGAAGCCACCGCCACTAGACCAGCCCCCACTTCCGCTGGAGGTGAGTCAGCGGCAACCGAGGGTTGAGGTGGAGCTGCGATCGCCCCATTTGCGTGGCTCGGTGGCGGGTTAAACTCTGACTTTGCTGGAAAGGTAAACGGTGGAGGCGCAGGAGTTGCCGAGCGATCGCTGGAGCCAGCATTATCTGCCAATAACGGAGGCATCGTCAGTGGAGCCTTTGCCTTCGCCGGATTGCCACTTCCAGAGGTAGCCTTCTCTTCTTTCTTCGCGTGCTTTAAAGCGTGTTGGGCAATTCTTTGCCGTCGATAACGGGCCAACTCATCCTCAAGCTGTACATCCAAATTGTGCAACGCTTGTTGCAAAACGGGATGAATCACTGGATTTGCTGCAACTGGATTGTGTTTTGCAGACGACCGAGAAGTCGGCATAACAGAGGAAGGTCGGCTCATAAAAGAACTCCTAGCGCGATCGCGGCGGTTTACTTAGAACTCCGCAAAACCCTATCTAACCGCCTAAAGTACTACATCTAGTGCAATTAGACCAGGTTTCCCCAAAATGAACCCTAAACTTAGACGCATTAAATTCGTCAATTTGAGCTATTGTTATACACTGTTTTTAAGGAAATGCACGAATTTCTTTACTTTAAGCTTTACTTCCATTTCCTGTAAGGGCTATCGATGAAGTCACTCAGCCATGTGCTAGGCAAATTTGAAGACCGCTACACCTTGCAAGAGCGTAAGCACCTGCAAAAGTTGACTTTGATGTGGCAAGAAATTGTTGGCGATATTGTTGCCGCCCAAACTCGTCCCATCTCAATCCAGCGGGGGGTGCTGCGGGTTGCAACAGCCAGTGCTGCCTGGGCGCAAAACCTGGTCTTTGAGCGACAACGCCTGATCGAAAAGTTAAATGCAAAGTTGGCTTTAGAGCTGGTCGATATTCGGTTTTCGACTGCCGATTGGCAAACCTCTAAAACACCCTTTCAGTCGATTACAGCCAGCGAGGTCGAGCAAATCTGGCAAAACCACCCCAGTCGCCTCCCCCAAGAGCAACCCGCTCAACCAACTCTGACCCCGCCTGAGACAGCCATGCAAAGCTACCTGCGCTGGGCCGATCGCGTCCGTTTGCGATCCCGCGATTTACCGTTATGCCCCCATTGCCATTGCCCGACACCACCCCAAGAGTTGCAGCGCTGGTCAGTGTGCGCCCCGTGTGCCTCCCAATCATGGCACCAACAAGCGTTAGCCGCTGCTGCGGTTGTCCCTGCGCCCCAAGACCCACCGCAGGTCTAGTGTCTTTACATTTCAGCACAGCCTGAAGCGGCGATCGCTGAGTGAAACCGTTGATGTCGTGGCTCTCAAACTCTGTTCAACCCTCTCAGAACGGTTGGAGAATGACTAATTGCAAAGTTATTAAACGTTCCCTAAAAATTCCGTTAAAAAGAAGGCATTACGCAACCAAACGTTTTATTCCTTTAGATAGATGACCTGCAAGAGCGAAATTCCCTCGCCAGAAGCGATTGCCGCTGATATTTCTGTGCGCATCTTTTGATTGAAGCCCTCCTGCCTCGTGATTTAGATGCTTTCGGGGAATCCTAAAAGTAACGAGTTCGAGCAAAACGCCCATCTTATTCACCACTGGTTTAAGGGCTAACTCTATGCAAATTGACCTGATGGCAGCAATTGTTCGAGATCCGATTCTGGTTTCGATCAATGCAACCGTAATGGATGCGATCGCCCAAATGCATCCGAAAATCCCCTCCGACTTACCTGAAGACACAGAAAATAACAAGCAAGACGCTTTCTATGAAGCAGAGCGCTCAAGTTGCGTTATGGTTGTCGATCAAAACCGCCTGGTCGGGGTTTTGACAGAGCGGGATATTGTGCGGCTCAGCAGCCAGCGCACTTGTCTCAACATCGCTATCCAACAGGGCATGACTCAACCGAGCTGCACCCTGCAAGCAGCCGCATTACCTGATCTGTTGGAAGTCATGCAACTTCTACAACAGCATCAAATTCATCACCTACCAGTCCTCAATCAACAAAACTATCCGGTGGGTCTGGTGACTCAGGCCACGCTGCAACGGGTGATCGTGCAGCACCATATTGCAATCCAACACCACCAGACTGAATGGTCTCAGGTAGAACACACCCTGCGTCAAAACGAGGCGCGGTGTCGTGCCCTGATCGATGGTGCCAGCGATGCCATTTTGCTAGCAGACACCCGTGGAAATTTGATTTCTGGAAACCGAAAAGCCGAAGCACTGTTGGGCTATTGTCGAGCAGAGCTTGCCCACCTGCACATTAAGCACATCCATCCCGCTGAAAACAGCACTTTAACAGCATTATGCAGCACAATTTTGCAGGAACCTACCGCAGCGAGATTGTGCACAAAGATGGAAGTCGTATTCCGGTAGACATTACAGCTAGCCTGATCAATTTTGGAACGGAACAGATTATTCAGGGCATTTTTAGGGATGCGACCCATCACAACCACACTGAAAAAATTATTCGCCAGCAGGCCGAGCATCACGCCCCGTACAATGTTGCAAACAATCTTTACTAGGGTCGGACGAGGGAGGGAAAGGATCCACCTTGAAGACCACATTGACTTGATGGTGATCAATTTCCACGCGTTTGACCAAGGTGCGAATCACCTCGCGTTGGGA
>DVDV01000051.1 GCA_015296075.1 Leptolyngbyaceae cyanobacterium M33_DOE_097
TGAAACAACGACGTCTGAAAGCGTTAGCATAGATCTAGAACTTAATTGATTGGGGTGCACCCACTGGGTGCCCCTTTTTTGTATCCTCTTCTATTCTCGCTAATCCGCCCCGTACTCCCCCAACCTCCGGATGCGCCCTTGACAAACTCCCTCGCAACCCAGTTACCATCAGTAATTTGAACCCAGCTTCTGCCGCCAGAAAAGCTATTGCGCCCCGTCAAACTAACGCGGGCACCCGAGTTTAAGCTGTAGCGAACGGGACCATAAGGATAGTCACGCACACGCACACCGTTGCCCGTGATCACAGCACCACCTGAAATGGGGCGATCGCTTCCACTAGAGGAAGAACTCAAATATCTGGATGCCATCCAATTGCCACTGGTAAGTTGAGACCAGCGCAGACCACCAGAGGTAGCCGTGCGGCCTGTCAAGCTAACACGAGCTCCCTGATAAGCCTTACCCACAACCCGACCAGACGGAGAACTCCGTACATTAACGACACTACCAGTCACATAGGCACGACCTGAAATGGGGCGATCGCTACCACCACCTGGCCCTAGATTAGCGGGCAAACCTAACGCACGTAGCGTCTGAGGCCCCGCGATACCGTCTACAGTCAGACCATTACGTGCTTGAAAGCTTCTGACACTGGAGTAAGTGTTAGAGCCAAACACACCGTCAGCCCGAATCACCAGACTTTCTTGGAGACGGCTGACACCAGGCCCCCTATCTCCTTTCCGCATCAAAGCGTGAGCGTCGTCGGCTTGACCTAGCGTAGCCGCTGCCACACCAACCGCGATCGCCCCAACGACGACCGAACTAGGAACGGGAAGAGTCAACTCATCCAGCGATCGCAACTCGGTCGCCAGATTTGGATCTTCGAAATTAACAGCATTTTGGATGTAGGCAAATGTTTCCATGGCAACGTGAAACCTTTCGTATAGAACGACGCAAGCCTAGGAATAGAAGTCAAATCTTGAGTTTAGGAGCAAGCCTTAGAGACGTAGAGAGTTCTACAAATTCTCAAGTTACTAATGCTTTGACAATCAAATTATCGAGAAAAAAGAAACTTTTATTCTATTCCTATTTGCGATACTAACAGATTGTTTTTCGCGGGTAAAGTATTAAAAATTGTTTAACTTAGCCGCGATCGCTTTACTCCAGCCTAAAAGGAAAGTAACAGGAACTACTCACTCAAAGGAGTGATGATCAAACTAGGAATCATAAACAGGAAACGGGCAACTTGCTCAGTAAGCATCAACAAAAAAACAGCCGCGATCGGTATCCTCCAACTCCCTTTCATGATTAAAGCGTTCATCCACAGAAGCCTATAATGGTGAAGCAGCAAGAGATATAGCAGGTGTGACTTAATTTTCAACAGGGCAAGAGAAAAGATTGTTCCCTTCAGTAATGATGCAAAAGATCAGCCGCTCTGTCTAAGACACTCGTTCCTTCCACAATGCCAACAGCTTCAATCAATCTCTTGTAAGCAATCATCAATTTGCTTCGTTGGTATCAGTTGCCGCTAAAAAATTAACCAATAGAATCAGCGAGCAACCAAACTTAACTAATTGGATATAGCAGTCCTAAAAAACTCGTGAAACAAGAAAGGGATGGCGAAAAGGAATTTAGAAAAATTCTTACTGCCATACAACCACTGCCTTAACGAGCTGTATTAGCAGTCAGAAATTGCGGTCACAAGCCATCCCCACCCTAGTTCTGTAGCATTCTCCCCTTCTCCTTTTGGGAAAGGGGTCTTAGGGGATGAGGGTAATGGCAAGATCCAGGCCAAGTGACCCCCTAGAGAATGAAAGGAAGCAACTACAGGCGCTCGACCACTTCTCAGGCAATCTCTCACATTCAATGCCAACTCACTATTGATTATTGGACTTTAGACTAAACGCGATTTTCCACTATATGTAAGGGCGAACAGCCGTTCGCCCCTCCTAAATATGGTGTATTTTTTGAATTAGTCCAAACACCAGTTGATTAGAAACCCACCGCGAAATCGCGACGCTCGCGGTTGCGTTCGATAGTGACAGTCAACGTGGCTGGGCGGCCTGCAATAACCGCTTCCACCTCTTGAAACGACGACACTGGCTGTTGATTAATTGCGACCAGTCGATCGCCTGGTAAAAGCCCCGCTCGTTCTGCCGCAGAGTCCGGTTCAACCAGACGAATGATCAGCGTTTGTTGATTAATGGTAATCCCCAACTTAACTGGGTTAGGGGCGATCGCTGGAGTTGCAGGTGTCGGTGTTTGTGCGGCTGCCTCTTCTGGAGTGAGTTGGTCGATTGGGAGAGGTGGCAAATTTTGGGCTTTGGCTTGATTTGTTTCGATAAATTGGCGCGTAATTTCAAGATTAGTAGCAAAACTAATGCCGCTATTTTGACCTTGGGCATCTTCCCAGATCGCTTTATTGACACCGATAAGTTGCCCCTCCTGATTTAACAGGGGGCCGCCAGAGTTGCCGGGGTGCAGCAAGATGGCCGCTTTGAGATCGCCATTTTCGCGATTGCCAGTCAAAATTCCTCGTGTCACAATCCCAGCCTGATTAAACGGACTGCCGATCGCGCAAATAGGTTGACCCGCCAGTTGATCTGTCTTTGCCAATGTAATCACCGATGCAAAGCGGGTTTGCGGCTGAATCTGCACCAGCGCCAAGTCATTTACCGAATCAGTTGCGACGACTTGCCCAACATGCACTTTCTCAGTTGCGTCTTTGACTCGTACAGGTTGGTTGCCCACCTCTTGCACCACATGGTGATTCGTCAAAATCAACCCCGTCGAGTTAATCACACTCCCCGCACCAATTTCAGACCCCGCATAGATCGTCACTACCGCAGGTCGCATGGCTTGGCAAACATCCATCGCGATCGACTCCGCCTTTCCATTTCCCGGCAGGACTTGACCTCCTGGCCATTGTCTCCAGGCGCGCGTCGCACCGAGAGTTCCCAAAATCGCGAGGATGAGTAAAAAGGAGCGGAGTTTCATGAAAGCAAGAATCCAGTTAGGCTGAACGTCTTGGAAAAAAGCAGCAGACCGCGTGGCAATCAGCGAGAACTCAAAGGCGATCGCCCCCCGATCTAGCAAACGCTAGACAGCTAACCGTAAGGACAGGTGGGGCGAATCTGCCTATTGTTACTCTAAAATTCGACATCTGAGCAACGGTCTTATCTATACCTTGACAGCTCATAGGCTTTACTTTTAAGAGGTGGGGTACAGGGGTGAAATCCCTGGCTGAGGGCTGTGACCCCACAACCTCTATCTCTCAAGTTCATGAACTGGCGCAGTATAAAAGAAATGTAGAGAGCAGCGTCTGAGTCATACCGAAACGGAGATCGATTTCACGCTCTAATCAAGACCGATCTTGCGCAGAAAGCAATTGAGCAATCAACACGCCAAAGCCTATGATACCTCAGACAGAAAGTATCATAGGCAGATTTTTAGTACAAAAGAACTAATTAATCTTTAAAAATTGACTCGCACTTGTCTCGTTTGAGCCGATCGCCGGATTGTAAACACAGCCGACTGGGGACGCCGACTGAGAAAACTGTCTAACTGCTCAAAGCTACGCAGTTGGGCATTATTGACGGCAAGAATGCGATCGCCTGGTAACAGTCCAGCTCGCTCTGCTGGAGTGTCAAACTCGACTTGACGCACCGTTAAACTTTGGGTGTTGATGATGACACCTAAGCGTCCGTCAGAGGGTTTATTAAGCGATTTCGTTGGGACAGGTGTGGCCTTTGGAGTCGGGGTTGAGGTGGCACTAAAGACATACTCACGAATCGGTTCAGGAGCCGAAACGCGGCCTCTCGCAACATTACCCGGTTCGGCTAGAGCAGTTGCGGGTTCTGGGTAAGTCTGTACCACGTAGCCATCGGCGGGAGCAGTCTGTTGTACAGATTCTCCGGGTTGGTCAAAGTCCTGCGGTGCAGCAGCCCATTCTGGAGTCGGCTCCAGTTCCACTCTGCCACTCTCGCTTGCAGGAGGAGGCGCATCAAATCCGGGTTCGAGTACGGCCTGTGCTTCAAATGGCTGAGCCGCGGCAGGCGATTTAGCGGCAACCGATTGAGTCACTTGCGGTTTAGGTTGAGGGGCAGCCAGAGCGATTCCACTTTTAGTTACAAAGCTCCGCACAATTGGCGTACTGGTGGCAAAACTAATGCCACTATTCTCACCCTTCTCGTTTTCCCAGATTGACTTATTAATGCCAATCATTTGCCCTTTCGCGTCAAGCAGAGGACCACCAGAGTTGCCGGGGTAGAGAAAAATTTGCGATCGCAAATCACCGTTCTCGCGATAACCGCTAAATTTGCCCTGGCTTAACACCCCTTTGCGCCCCAAAGGGCTACCGATCGCACACACAGGGTCATTTGCCTTCACCGACACGCTTTCTGCTAACGGCACAGTTGGCAGTTTAGACGCCGCATTTAGCCGAATTAGCGCCAAATCGTTCCAGCAATTCTCAGTATGAGAATAATTCTCACAAAAATATTCATTTTGAACAGCTATCAATGGCTGGAATACCCATTCTGCCGTTCATAAAATTGAGCGCACAAGCCTTTAGAGGCTCTGACTTCAGTACAAATGTTTCA
>DVDV01000302.1 GCA_015296075.1 Leptolyngbyaceae cyanobacterium M33_DOE_097
CCGTAGATCATCTCGCGCCGATAGCGCACTTCGGTTTCTCCGGTGCTGAAGGGGCGGATGAACTTCTCCCAGGGCTCGGCCGTGACCTCCTGGTCTTGCGGCAACCAGACCCCGTGATTTGAGCGAATCGCCACAATCTAAGGCAACTTGAGCGAAACCAGCGTTGAAATGAAGTTACAGTTACTCTCACCATACAAACTATCCGCTAACACCAGCTCTAACTGGAATCCCATTGCCATCAACTCACGGATCATCGTGGCCGCAATTTGCGGTTTCGTCTGGTAAACCTCTCCAGGCTTGAGCCATTCTTTCGGCTTGTACACCTCAAAGCCCAACGGTAAAATCATGCCCTTGAATCACCCGTAAGCGGTGATGACCACACTGCCATTTTCTCGTTTGCCGACATTGCCAATGTATTGGCGTTTCACATAATCCGTACGGTTTCCCTTTTTGCAATCTCCGGTCTCATCAATTCATAGGGTCACTGCTTGTTTCTGCGTCAATTCCAATATTAGATTTAAGCGACGCTGCCGCAGGCGACTCACTGACCAGGGAGACTCCGTCAACACGTTATGCAAGCCTTGTTCATGGTCTAATCCCACGGCTTTGGCAATGGCTGGCAACGTCTTGCGTTTGAGTTCTAAAATCATCCCGATAGGCAGATATTTGAATGCTTTAAAGCTCCGCACCTCGGGAAATAAGTCGGCATACAGTTCACAGTACTCATCGACGAATCGGAGCGTTGGACGAGCTTCTCGTGGCGTAACCATATCCTTCAGCTTGGCATCAGGAACATAACTCTATTTTAATTATTTCTCCCTAGAAGGATGGAAGAGGGCTATGCAACGAAAGAATCGAGACTGTAGCGTTCTGAGATAGCTGGAAAATCACTAAATGTCCCTTTTTCGCTTTAATCTTTGCCAACCCCCAATAAACTATGGCAAAACAGCTGAGGGTAAGCATCAGATTGGCATTACCCTTCAGCTGGTGTTAAGTAAGGGGGTGTCAATAACTTGAGGATGAAAGGGGCAGGGGTCATTCGTCTTTTGTCTTTCATAAACAGCAATATTCCAATGACAAAGGACGATTGATGAATGACACTCCGATGTAATAGTTAATTGGGCCTACCTACTTAAGCGCTTAAAAATGATTCGCAACGGTATCAGAAACGTTGCCATATCCCACATTCATCTAGATTCAACCTCAACTATCGATTTGGTTGGCTTTTGCACACTCTGTTTCCTCTCCACCTGCAATACGGGTCGCTGGATCTACCAATGCCTCGCTTGCCTGCCGGAAGGATGCGATCGACACTAAGCCGTTTGATGTAGCATCCCACAGCAGAAATTGGGAACAGCCCAACAAATTGCCAATTCGAAGGGTCTTAACCCCCGAGAGCAAATGACTATTTTTACGATGGCAAGCGGCGAGATGGTAGTTGGGAATTCTTTCGGAAAGATGGTGGATATTGTGATAGCCGATGTCTGCGGTAAACCACCTGAGAGCGATTGGCAGTTCTAAATAGCTGCTGCCTTCAATGGCTCCCAAAACGTAGTTCCAGCCTGCTGTTTTATGAGCATAAGTTCCTTCAAAGATATGCTGGACAAAAAAGATCCAGATGAAAATTGTTGCAGAACAACTGAGCGTAATCGAGTAAATACTCCAAAACAGCCCAACTCCCCATAGATGGCTTAGAAAAATCCAGCCACCAACCACACAAATACTGTTAAACAGTAGATCCCAAAATTCAGTAGCTGACTGCCAGTGCTTTGACTGGTGGGTAGATATTGTCTGCACTAAGTTAAACTTTGCCCCCTGTTTCAAATCACGAAATACATGATGAATGAAATCATAAATTCCCATGATTAAAATCAGCCTCGGTTTGATAACCAGGTAGAAAAATCCGCCCGGAATCCCCATAAGTGGATGTCGCAAGACTTCATACAGCCTTTGATTCAATGAATCGAGTTGAGAAAATTCCTCGGTTGATAAGAAGTCTGCGACGCCGCGATATCGCTCCCAGTCACCATTGGTTTTGTGATGGTAGGCATGATCTCTTGACCAGCCATACTGAGGCATTGCGTTGATCACACCCAGCAGGAACCCAATGATCCGGTTCATTCGTTTTGATCGAAAAAGAGAAGAGTGTCCGCAATCATGCATCAACGAAAAACAGCGCAGTGAGAAGAGAATCAGCAGCGCAATGATCGGAGGCAGAAGCCATAGTGAAATTGATACTGCTTGCACAGCTGCAATCCATAAAAGAACATAAGGCACCACTGTATTGAGGATTTGATACGTTGCCCGCAGGTTGCTGCTCTTGATGTATGGGGTTAAGACAAAGTCAGCCTTTTTGGGTGTATCCACTGGTTTTAGTTGATGAGAAGATTCATGTTTAACAGAGGGATGAACCGCTGTCGGGATCTGTCCAAAGCGATTTAGGTAGTACTTGAGCATAATAGGTCGCGATTCAGTCATACATTAGGATTAGGGAATACTTGAGTTGTCAACCAGCCGTTTGTGCATTGCACAATTTCCTTCTGCAATACACAAACGGCTGGTTGGATTTCTCCCAGGTTTTACAAACATGCTCGTAGGATTGAGGCGGCGTAATTGGAAGATTTCTCAGGTAAAAAACGGGTTCTGCCGCAAAAGTATACGCCGACAGATAAAGAGGTCGAAGGGATAAGGTCAAGCAGCAACTCCAAAAATCTTTTCGATGAACATTACCTGAAATACAGGATCCTTTTGTGCAACACCCTGAACTTGACCTTGACAAGTCACACTTATCGCTGCACGTCCTTGCAATGCATGTCTAGCGATGTGAAATGACTGAAATCCTACCACCAGCTTGACAATGCACTTAACGCGGCGGTGTTCTTGCTCAATGATATTGTTCAAACACTTGGCTTGCCTTAGTTTGATTTCTGTTTCCAAGGTTTCATCGGCCTTCAAGGCTACCATCGTGGCTGGATTAGCGGTATTTTCATCTACATTGATGCCCCATTAGGTCTGCGGACGCTGGGCTTTGAGAACTTTCCGGAAAAACCGTACCGTTGATTTACCATTTTATTTGAAAATTAGAGTGCAGTATAGCATGATTTCCAACAGAATTGACCGCTCGACCCAGATATTACCAGCAATTCTCAGTATGGCAAAAGGGTGTTCAAGTCCTGGGAATGTCGGTATTGGAATGACATCTGAGAGAGCCAAAACCGTTAAAAGAACGGGGGTTGTTTGACACAATAGTCAGTTCTTTTCGCCAGCGATTGTCCTCGCTACCAGACAAACGCACTGGCAAAAATACCCGCTATAGGATGGAAGATGCAGCCTTGAACACGTTTAGCATGTTCTTCACCCACCCCTTCATTTCTGGCCTATCAACGCATGATAACACGCAGCAAGGGCAACAGTAATGCCCAAAGCCTGTTTGGTGTCCATCAGATCCCAAGCGACAACCAAATCCGGGGCCCGTTAGATCCCGTAGCACCTGAACACGTTTTTCCTGTGTTTGAGGAAATCTCGCAGGTGTTGGAACAGCAGGGGCAGTTAGAGGGCTTTCGCTCAGTGACGGCCCCCCTTATTGCTTGCCATCGATGGCACCAAGTACTTCAGGTCGAGCCAAATCCACTGCTCGAACGATTCAACGCAGACGATAAAGTCGGGGGAGACTCCCTACTTCCATAGCGTCATCACGCCAGTCATTGTCGCTCCGGGGCAAGCTCACGTCATTCCGTTGGTGCCAGAGTTTATCGTGCTCAAGATGGTCATGACAAACAGGATTGTGAGAATGCTGCCGCAAAACGCTGGTTGGCGCAGCAGGATCCCCGCTTGAGTGCCTTGAACGTGACTGTTTTAGGTAACGACCTCTATTGCCACCAGCCCTTCTGCCAGAAGCTTTTAGAGCAACAATTCAACTTCATCCTGGTGTGTCGTCCGGAATCTCATACCACCCTCTATGAACATCTGGAAGGCATTGATCTGCCAAGCGTCACCACAAAGCGGTGGACTGGATTCCGTAGGGAGCAACGGTTATCAGGTGCGTAACTGGAGGCGTCAACTGCAACTGCAATTGGTAGACCGCTATGGAATTGAGGTGATGGTTTGCCATTATCCATCCAATGCTTCTAAGTGGAATCCCATTGAGCATCGTTTGTTCAGTTTTATTTCGCTCAATTGGGCAGGCAAACCGTTACGTTCTCTCAAGCGGATGGCGGCTCTGATTCGAGGCACAACAACTGAAACCGGGTTAACGGTCAAAGCCGCCCAATTGAAAGGACGTTACCCCACCCAAGTCAAACTCTCAGATGAGGAAATGGCGATGATCAATCTCACCCATCGCAAGATTTGTCCGCAATGGAATTATACGCTTCATCCTCGAACTCAAATTCTCGAAAAGGCATGAACTTATTTATTTAGGGCCTACTGAAGAAACGCCAAAGACTGACTGAGCCCAGTTTTCAAGCAGGATCAAGTCTGCTAAAGTGCAAGGGAAAAGCGCCAAACCCCTGAAAAACCTTGCACGAGTTTGCCGATGTATCGCCGTTCTA
>DVDV01000410.1 GCA_015296075.1 Leptolyngbyaceae cyanobacterium M33_DOE_097
AGGTCTTCGGGATTCTCATAGCCTTTCAGCAATTCATCAAGGAGCTCAGGTCGAAAAGTCATAGTATGAGTGTCTTAGGTTTAGTAGTTCATTAGATCTCAATTTCTGACCTTTGACACACTTTAATTTACAATCCCTAGCGGTAAGCCGTTGAGAGCGTGACACAATGTTTGAAAATTGCAGCGATCGCTGCCAACTGTCCAGCTCCGCCAGTCTGCTCCAACTCCATTTTGACCTTGATAATTAACAGCAAGCGGCGGTGTTAGTTGGCTAAAGTCTGCAAAATCAATCGCGTAACCTGCGACCGCACCTGACCTGGTAGGCAGCAGTGCCCCCCTGAAAGCATCGAGCTCTATCTGCACCCCGACTAAACACGTCAGCATCTTTCAATCCTCAATCAGGTCAATTTATTCATTGCGTAGAGCCGCGATCGGATCGAGCTGAGCTGCATTACGAGCCGGAATCACACCCGCCAATAGCCCAACCGTAAAAGATAGCCCCACGCCTGAAGCGACAGCCCACCCCGACACCACAAACGGAAATTGAAACGTTGTCGCAGCGCCAAACGCAACGAGAATGCCAGTACCGATCCCAACCATCCCACCCAGGGTTGAAATCACCACCGACTCTGCCAAAAACTGACTCAAAATAGCCCGGTTCGTTGCGCCAACAGCCTTTCGCACACCGATTTCACGCGTGCGCTCGACGACTGAGACCAGCATGATGTTGGCAATCCCAATCCCACCGACAACCAACGAGATACCTGCGATCGCGACCACCATGACAGTCAACGTTCCAACAATGTTGCTGAGCGTTTTGATAATCTCTGCGGAGTTGGTTACGCGAAAATCATTGGCCTGGGAAGCTGCCAAATTGTGGCGTAGACGCAGCACATTGGTAATTTGAAATTCTGCTGCTGGCATCTGCGTTTGGTCAACCACCTTAGCGTAAATGCCATTCACTGAGATGCCTGCCAGAGCGTTGTTTCCCACAATTCGGGCTGACATCGTTGTGAGTGGAATGTAGACCCGATCATCTCGATCGAGCGGGCCTTGTGAACCCTTTTTTTCCATTACGCCAATCACCTCATACTGTTCACCGTTGATGCGAATGAGCGTATTCAGCACCGATGTTCCCTGGCTGAACAGTTGTTGCCGTACCGTTGCACCCAAAACAGCCACCTGCGATCGCCGGGTTAACTCGGTTTGAGTAAAGTAACGACCTTCGATCGGATGCGTGTTTTGCACAGTAGGAAAGTTTAGATCGGTGCCCACGATGCTGGTCGAGTAGTTTTGGTTGCCATATACCACCTGCCTGCTGGCCTGAAGATAGGCTGCTACTCCCTGCACAGAAGGGGCTTGAGTTTGTAAAGCTTGGGCATCTTCCCAGGTCAGCGTGCTGCTAGAACCCAACGCCTGCGTGACATTGCCAGTTCGCACAGCCCCCGGTGAAACCTGCAAAACATCTGTGCCCAATGATTGAATCTGCTGCTCCGTCGCTTTTTGAACGCCCCTGCCAATCGAGCTAATGGCAATCACTGAGCCAATCCCAATGATGACTCCTAACATGGTCAAGCCAGTGCGTAACTGGTTGCGCCACAGCGCCGCGATCGCCATTGCCAAAATTTCGCTCAAGGCAACGGGTTTAGCGCGTAACATCGCGTCTCTCGCCCCATGCTGTCTGTTCACGACAAGCGCCTCTGTCTCTGAAACCTGTGTCATTTGCTCAACCTCCTTCAACTCACAGTTGACCAGGGGGCGCCGACGGCGGACTGGGAAGCCCCGGAAAGCCACGCTTAGACGAAGCATCTGTTGAGTTAGCTGAACCTGGAAAGGCGCGATCGCCACTGACCTGACTGCGATCGCCAGTAGGTCGGTTTAGCAAAACCCGCTCAGTGCCCGATAAGCCCGCTTTAACCTCGGTGTCATTGCCAACAGTGGCGCCAATCGTAATCGGCGTAAAGATCGGGCGATCATCCCGATTGAGAATAAACACCCCTGTAACAGCCTCTTGCTGAGTCACCGCCGCATTAGGCACGACCAGAGCTTGTTTAACCTGCCCCACCTCAAACGACAGAGCCACATTCATGCCGGCGCGTAATGGGTTCGCTTGCGGCTCCGCGATCGCCACTTTTACTTCAAAGCTGGTCACATTTTGCTCAACCGTTGCCTGCGCTGCAATTTGCTTCACAGTGCCCAAAAACGTTTGCCCTGGCAGGGCATCCGCTTGAATTCGTACTTTCTGCCCCAAGCGAATCTTGGTGATGTTGCTTTCAGCCACATTTGCCACCACCTGATTATTAGAAGCTAAAGCGAGAATCGATGACGATGTAGCTGATGAAACAGCACTTCCGGCTGTCGTTGGGGTAACAAACGCACCCGGATCGGCATACTTGCGCGTCACAACGCCTGCAAAGGGTGCTCGAATCGCGGTGTCATCCAACTTTGCTTGAATCGTCTCTAAAGCACCCTCAGCCGCCGCCACTTCTGCCTGCGCCTGGTCAATGTCTTCTGGCCGTGCGCCTGCCTGCAAAAGGGCAAGTGCTTGCTGGTACTCCAATACCTGCGCCTGCGCCGTGTCACGACTGGTTTTGTACTGCATCAAGTCATTTTGTGAAATCGCTCCTTGCTCAGCCAAGCCTTGATAACGTCGGTAGACTTCGGCGGCCTGGCGTGAATTTGCGTAAGCTGCGCTGAGTCGGGCTGATGCCTGAGCAATATCCTGCGATCGATTGCCTCGCACAAGTCGCTGTAAGCTTGCCTGAGCTGCCGCTAGTTGGGCTTTTGCCTGGAGATATTGACCTTGCAGGTTTGAGTCATCCATATACGCTAGAATCTGCCCTTGTTGGACGCGATCGCCTTCTTTCACCAGCAAGCGTTTCAAAATGCCTGATTCTTTAGGGCTAAGGTTGATTAACTGCTCCGGTTCAATCGTGCCATTTGCCGCTAAGGTGATTGTCAAATCAGCCCGCCGGACTGGCAACGTCACTGGAGCTTGAATCGATAAAGGGGGTCGAGAAAGTTGTCGAAAAATAGTGACACCTCCCAAAGTGAGTAAAGAGAGAGCGATCGCGGTGACCGCTCTTTTTTGTGTCTGTTCCTTGAACCAGTCGAGTCGATCCATCCATGTTTTGTCGAGTAGCCCAACCATGTTTGCAGAGTCATTCCTCAAAGGGATACAACAGTTGAAAAAGATGTATTGGAGTTGTAGAGCATCACAAATGTGTGGTTGCCTCCACGATCGCAGGTTGCAACTGTTCTTGCTGCTCGCGTGTAAGTAGCTCTAAAATTTGCTTACGCCCCGTTTGAATCAGCACTTGCAGCTGGCTCTCTTGCTCGACTGACAGAGACAAAACCACTGTGCAGTCAGACTCAGAGTTGTTACAGTTTTGGATGCCCTGCCGTAATTGAGCTTGCTGCGCTGGTGACAAAAGATTTGAGATTTGGATGAGAGTGCTGACATAAATTTGTTGAATCTGCGATCGCTGATTAGCAGTCAACTCAATGTCTTCCGGAAGTATCATTGCCTGTGAAGGCAACAGTTGATTGTGAGCCTCATCGTGAACAGGGAAATTTGCGGTTGTAAAAGAATCAGCCTGAGCAGCGAGAGGAAGACATGTTGTAATTACAAGTGCGATCGCTGTAACAATTGGGACGCAAGCCATACAGCCTCCAAAGGAGAGGGTGATTAATAGCAGCCATCAATCTAAATATCGATCATTCAATTCATTTGATTTAATGGCTCTGAGAGAAGCAGATATCTCAGAAATACTTTGAGAAATATCAACAGAGGTCGTTCAACAGATACCAATACAATGCACTCAAATTTCCCCAAAGGCAGAGCCTTCAAAAGATTGGCGGCTGAAGACCTTCCTCAATTTGCTCCTGTTGAGCCGGAGTAAACACCTCAAAAATCTGCTCTCTTTCTGCCTGGAGTAACTGACGCACCTGCTTTTCTTGCTCAGGTGATAGGTTCAATTGAGGAAGCGGCTGGCGCGATCGCGGCTGACGAGTTTTAGTCAGTGCATTCAGTTGTGCTTTTTGCTCAGTTGTGAGTAAGCGCTCAATTTTGCTACGGGTATTTTCATGAATCTGCTTGATCTTTGCTTTTTGTTCTTCGGTTAACCCTAAATCATCAATATTGGGGGGTTCTGCTGTCTCTGGCGTCGGAAAAGTTTCAACCTCAGGCGTGACATCAACATCGGCAAAATTTGAACTTTGCAACTTCATCTGATTAGCTCGATTGTGACCTGAGTTTGTGGTTTGTTGAGGCTGCCAGTCGTCTACTGGGGCTGTGAAAATCATTGTTAACGCAGCCATTGAGAAAAAGGAAAAAGGCTTCATGCAACCTCCTGAATGATTGAGAAGTAGGAAGCAACCGTGTTGGTCTGCTTGACCCTTATCCTAGGAGGCTGCTCAGTGCGAAACATGGATCAAACGTTCACACTTCTCACTGGACAAAGGGATAATCCCTAAGTTGTACTTTAGTCCTAGTCAGAGATTGTCCAACTGCCCAATGCTTTTATAAAGCGTTTGCTATAGAGTGAAAGCACCCTTAAAACGTGTTGTGAGTTCCGCTTGTGAGCCAACTGTATCCCTTAGCAAACCAACGACTTCGTTTACTGGTCTATTTAGAATGGATCTTGCTGGCCTGTACGGTGCCAACAATCCTTCTCAGCCAACTGCATCCGTGGCGACCTTCGATCATGCCCTTGTTTAGCACGATCGCCCTTGCTCTTTTAGGGTGGGCTGTACCCAAGCAGCGATCGCTCCATAAGCTGCTCTATACCCTGCTAGAGCTTGTCATCATCTTGCTTCCGATCTTGCTCGATCAACGGCTACGCCTTTTACCGCTTTTGGGGTTTCTACCGTTGCTCTGCTTCGCTGTGGTTGTTCGCGGTTGCCGCATGTTTTCGCTAAAAGGGCGGTTAGCAGTTGCGGGGACAACGTTACTGGTCTTTTTTACGATTTTGTTGACCAGCTCCGTCTTTCCAAAAGATCTAGAGGGGATGCTACGTCCCCCACCTAATGGCGCTGTTGTTATGCCCGTTCCACCTGAAATCATTCATCTAGGGTTAAAGCTAAACTCAGCAATCACCTTTATGCTGGGTCTGGCCTTTGCCTTGTTGTTAATCAATGCTTTGCTTGCTGAGAGTCAAAGCCGCGAGCAGCTTTGGTTAGCCCATGATCAACTGAGACAATATGCCCGACGAATTGAAGATCAAGCTACCCTGCAAGAGCGCAACCGCATTGCCCGCGAGATTCATGATTCTTTAGGGCATCTCTTAACAGCGCAGAGCATTCAACTTGAAAACGCGCTCTTATTTTTGCCCAAAGATCAAGAAAAAACACGCCAATTTCTCGATGCGGCTAAGCAACTCGCAGCCCAATCGCTCAAAGGGGTGCGACAATCGGTTGCAATGTTACGCAGTGACCCCCTGCAGGGTCAATCGCTGGATGTCGCGATCGCTGAGTCAATGGAGGCGTTTCAACTCATGAGCGGGCACATGCCAGAGCTAACGGTGAAGCTGTCACAATCTCTACCAACCGAGATCAACACGGCCATTTATCGAATTTTACAGGAAGCTTTAACAAACATCTTTAAGCATAGTCAGGCAACTCATGTCTATGTTTCTTTACAAGACTATGATGCGACCGTGTGGCTAGATATTGAAGATAATGGAGTTGGTTTTGAACCCAATCAAAATACAACTGGGTTTGGTTTACAAAGTATGCAAGAACGTACTCTGGCACTCGATGGACAGTTTTATCTCAAAAGCTCCCCTGGTAAGGGATGCTGCGTCAGCGTTTCGTTGCCCTTTAGGAGGAGCGTATGATTCGTTTGCTGTTGGTTGATGACCAGATCATCATTCGGCAAGGCTTACGGAGCCTCTTAGAAGCAAAAGCTGATTTGCAAGTGGTCGGCGAAGCCGAAAATGGGCAGGATGCGATCGCCCAGATTCAAGTATTACAGGGTACAGAGCAAGCCCCCGAAGTGATTTTAATGGATGTGCGGATGCCCGTAATGGATGGTGTGGCAGCCACAAAACAGATTAAGGAGCTATTTCCTGAACTGAAAGTATTAGTTCTCACAACCTTTGATGATGATGAATATATCACCGAAGCGATGCGTCATGGTGCAATGGGTTATCTACTCAAAGATACACCTTCAGATGAGTTAGCCCATGCGATTCATAATATTCATAAAGGCTACACTCAAATTGGCCCCGGTTTATTTCAAAAGCTTCTGACCCCTGAGCCAAAACCTACTCAGCTAAGCACGTTGCCTGCTGAATTATCTAGCCTCACACCACGCGAGCAGGAAGTTTTACATCTGATTGCAACAGGTGCTAACAATCGTGAAATTGCCCAATCTCTCTTCATTTCAGAGCGAACGGTTAAAGCCCACGTAACCAGCATTCTCAGCCGCTTAAACCTCCGAGATCGCACGCAAGCAGCAATTTATGCAAATACTTTCTTACCGCATTCCAAAGCGGGGCAATCCGCCCGGTTTGATTTGGGCAACACTTGAACGAGCGCCAGCCTCATGTTTCCGCAAATTTGACTCTCATAGTCGCGCCTTTTTGTCGTTTTTTCATCTCCTCGGAATGGCTCGCTCAGCACGTGTAGTGAAATAGGCCCCTCTTTTTGGAGCGTGATATGCCTGACCCCCTTGCCACCGCAGCGATCGCCCTTCTCCAAACACCAGAGCTAAAGCATTGTCAACTCGCCGCTGACTGGCTGGCAAACCATTCTCACACCAATCCTGAACTGGAATTTGTCTTAAACCTTTGCTTACGCAGCCAAACGCCCCCTCAAACAACAGGCGATCAATGGGCGATCGCTCATCCCCCTGTTGGAGTTGCGCCGTTGTCTAAACAAACCATTCAAGGGATTGTGATTGCCCGTCCAGGTAACGCTTCGGTTGCTCTAGAAGGGAGCGATCGCGCAGCGACAGAAGCCTTATTAAACCTGATTCAGACGCTTGGTTGTCCTCAACGAATTGTGACCTCCAGCCAAGCCAAAGCCTGGATTCGTCCCATCCTTTTACGGCACTACCAGCTAGCACGAGAACACAACCCGCTAGTGATGGTTTGCAGTCAACCTGTGGGTGAGGCAACCGGACGATGGGCCTTAGCCCAAGATAAAACCGCCTTACAAGCTTATGCCGAGGCTTACCGAGCCGAGCGGGGCAGCGGCAACCTCAATCAAAATTGGGATGCTTTGATTGCTCGGCAACAGGTTGCTGTACTAGAACACAATGGTGAGATTGTCTCAGTGATAAAGCGCGGCTCAACCCTCAATGCTGGCTTAATTTTAGGCACATTTACCTTTGCTCAATATCGGCGACAGGGTTTTGCGCAAAAACTCCTCGTCTTTCTCACACGGGAGTTGTTAAAGGAATATACAAGCGTCAAACTTTGGGTCGATGAGGATAATGAAACGGCGATCGCGCTTTACCAAACAGTTGGCTTTCAAGTCGTTGGAGCTAGCTATACCGGGTATTTCAAGTGCTAAAGTAGCTTGCGGCCGATCACATCATAGGCTTCTAGCTCAATCGCAGCAGCTTTGCTGGCTTGATAGGCTGTGGCAAACAGCGACCAGATCATTGAGTCGCGCTTGCGTCCGTCTTGGTCTTCTACCCGTTGGCGTAAAGTCGCCTCATGCACAAACCCTAATTTTCGCGGTACAGCAGCACTCCGAAAATTTTGCGGGTCACAGTGAATCTCAACTCGTGCCGCTTGATGCACCTCAAAAGCAACGCGCGTCAACGCCGAAGCCGCTTCTGAAGCAATCCCCTGATTGATGTGATCAGCATGCACCCAGTAACCGATTTCAAACGCATCTTTGCCAATCCGCGTGTGCAACCCCGTGGCTCCTAACACCCGTTCTTCGGTCAAATCAAAAATGCCATACAAAAAGTTTTGGTTAAGGTCAAACTCACCCCGCACTTCCCTTAACCAATCAATGCGTTGCTGTAGCGATTTGGGTTCTCTATGCGCCCAGGGCATCCAGGTTTGGAGATGCTCTAGACTTTGGGAGATCGCGGTAGACAACAGAGGGGCATCGCTTGGATGCCAACACCGCACAATCAAACGTTGCGTCTGAATGCGATAAGCTGGCCCTGGAATCTCCATAGTTAGATGATTTTGTTGGGTGTTTAGTGCAGCTTAAAGCACCTTCTATAAGGTATGCCATGACGTTTTCATATTCATCAAGTAGCATAATCTATTTCTTGCAGAACTTTCCTCTATCTAATAGTTCTTTTGATCTGCTAAGTTAATTTCTTTTGGCTACTGCTGAATCTTTTAACAAGTCCGCAAAGTGCTGATGCAACTGATTTAGCTTTGGCATGTCATGCAAAATCACATAGGGATAGTTGGGGTTACGAGCAATAAAATTTTGATGGTAGTCTTCTGCCGCATAAAACGTGTCGAA
This sequence comes from Leptolyngbyaceae cyanobacterium M33_DOE_097, assembly GCA_015296075.1. Taxonomy (GTDB): domain Bacteria; phylum Cyanobacteriota; class Cyanobacteriia; order Leptolyngbyales; family Leptolyngbyaceae; genus DSRU01. The sequence goes on from DVDV01000410.1 coordinate 8,439, forward strand.
TGGAGCCAGTTGAGTGGCGATCGCTGCATCAAACACTTTGGATCGATTGAGCTGATCAATGTAAGCTTGAGCAACCCGCTTCTGCTCATCATTCGCAAAAAAGATAGCCGAGCGATATTGTGGCCCAATATCAGGTCCTTGCCGATTGACCTGGGTTGGGTCATGAGCAACCGAAAAATAGACCTTGAGCAGTTGCCCGTAGGAGATCTGAGCCGGATCATAGGTGATTTTGACCGCTTCGGCGTGTCTGGTTTTACCTGTGCTGACCTGGTCATAGTGGGCTGTTGCGGCACTTCCGCCTGAAAAGCCCGAAACAACATCAGAAACCCCTTTCAAATCCTCAAAAATGGCTTCCATGCTCCAAAAACAGCCTCCGGCAAAAACGGCGGTTTGTTTGCCTTGATTGGCTGTCATTGCGGTATCCATAGCAGGGGAGGGAATGACAACCGCGCGGATTGAGTTATACGCGATCGCCAGGGTTGCCAGCGAAACAGCGACCAGGCTTACGAGGAGATAGGGCAAGTACTTCAGACGACGACTCAACATACGTTTAACAGATCCTACAACGACTAGAAAAGTGGGCGTGATCTGGTTTTAGACCAGCACCCTTCTATTGGTCAAGTTAACTCAATCGTCTGAGTCAAGCCTGAGAGCAACCTTAAAAATAGAGCCTTTTAGTCGTCTGATACAGCAATCGCGGCGAATGCAATCCTATCTTTTTCGAAAAAGTTTCTATGACTCTAGCGGCTCTGGCTTGAGTAAAGCAATTGAAGCTTTGATGGCTGACTCTAAAAAGGCTTCGACCTGGTGCTGCTGGGCGATCGCATCCTCTCCTGAATGCAGACACGACGCAGGTAAAACAGCCCCAACCCAGTGCTGTGTATGCCAGAAACCATCCCCTGCGATCGCGGGTAAGTTAGTAGTCTCAGGATAGGGATAGGGCGAGACGTACCAATAAGGCTCGTGGTAGCTTGTATCTCCGGGGGAGAGGCCCACCCCAATGGTTAAGGTCTGATCTGCTTGAGTTTTAGGCAGCGTGATCAGCGTGGCAATGTCAAAATGATGTGGCCAGATATGAATTTCACTTACCTCTTCGTAAGCGAGAATCACGTATTGCAGTAATGCATGTGTATTGTGGAAGTAACTAGCTAACTCACTCCTGTTTGCCTCTGGGCCAGCCTCAAACAGACCTCCCTGCGCTAAAGCATGGGTTGGAAAATCATCAGGTGGATAGTCTAAAAAAACGATCGCGCTAGGATCTTGACCTCGTTTGGCAACCTCTTGCTTGAGCCAAGTCAACCCTTCGCCCATCGATTTTCCGTGAAGTGGTAAAGTGGTGACCTGTTCAGCTTGTTGATTGAGCACTACCAACGCAAAAGCAACCGGGTCAATCGCAACCTGAAATGGATTCGTTCCCTGAATTGTCGGACCAACAAAAGCTTTCAGATGAGGATTCCAGCTCAGGCTGGTGTGGCTGTAATCTGGCAGCGCTTCAGCCAAAGCGGCCCCCGTCGCAGCAATAAACTGAACGGCATAATGCAATTGCAGCCGACTTTCAATTAAAGTGTCCGGGGTAGGGGTGGCGATCGCTTGCCATACGTTCATGTTCTTTGCTCCACTGACTAAGCCGATTCTTACAGTTCTGAGTCGGTTGCTCTCTGCTGGCTGAGCGACTCTGTTCGCTGGAGTTCTGCCACTTCTTTCTGCAAAAAGAAGTTGAGAAAGGTACGAATACCCGTAATTGCAGCAAGTTTTGCGATCGCGTCCCACGCAGGAGACACGGCTGTGCCAACAATATCAGCTGCTAACAAAAACTCTAGTGAAAGAGCTAGAGATAAGCCTAACTCTAGTCTAATCGCTTGCTGGGCTGTCTCATGAAATCTTCGGCGACTTCCTAGCAACTTTCGTAGAACGGTCACAATCGAAACAGCGACGATGCAAATGGCAATAAATTCTAAGATGATCTTTAGAAATAAGGCGAATTCTTGCAAAAATGCCTCAAATCCATGCGTAAGCCCTAAACCCTGACCAGCAGGAGCCTCAAGCACAGCTTCTAATAAAAAATTAGTCTGTAACGGTGCTAAACAGTCAGAATAAGTCATCATTCTTTGATGCCAATTTCAATGGATCGATTTGATAATCTCTTACTTAGAGTAAATTGGCAATGTTAAGTTTGAGATCCAACACCGATTGGCATTACAGTAAAAATTCTAAAGCTCTCTTATCTATCTAAAGGTCAAGAATTACTCTAGAAGTCTTGGGTCTAGCAATACAAATTAGAATCGAACCCGGCTCAATATCGGTTACTGGTTTTGCTTGATATTCCACCTCACCTTCTAAAATCTTACACATGCAAGTGCCACAAATTCCTTGACGACAACTATAGGGAGGTTCTACATTATTTGCTTCTGCAAAATCTAACAGGTTGTCTAATTCGTTATTCCAAAAAGCCGTTTTATTTGACTTTACAAAGATAACTTCCGATTCTCCTACGCTACCTTTAAAGTGAGTCTCCACCACATGATCAACAGTCACTTTGCTCGCTTTAGTAAACATCTCAAAAAAGACCTGGTTTTCAGGAATACCTGCATTTTTTAAGCCAGTAAGAATAGATTCGAGAAAGGGCGGAGAACCGCAGAGGTAATATTCTGCTTCCTGTTTCACCAGTGATTGAATGAGGTTGCTATCAACATAACCGACGCTATGGTAGTGACCTGCATCTTCTGCACGAGGACGACTATAAGCGTAGTGAATCATTAAATTGGGGTTTTGCTCAGCGATCGCCCGTACTTCATCTCGAAAAGCGTGGAACTGTCCATCTCGTGCCCCATGCACAAACCAGATCAATCGCTCAGGTGTCAGGCGCGTCATCGCCTTTGCCATACTAATCATTGGAGTGATGCCAACCCCATTACTGATTAAGACGGCAGGTAAGGTTTTCTCTACATTCAACACAAATCGACCACTGGGTGGTTTTGCCTGAATGGTAGAACCCTCCTGGATTGAATCATGCAAAAAGTTAGAGGCTAGTCCAGGTGGCACCTCTAACCCACTCGGCATTGGCTCTCGCTTAACTGACAAGCGGTAGTAGCCAGCCGATTCACTATAGTCTGATAAGGAGTAAGTGCGAATAACAGGCCGTGTCTGTCCAGGAATATTCAATTTAATCGTTAGAAATTGTCCTGGTAAGAAATTTGGGATCTCACCTTGATCTTCAGGCTGTAGGTAGAACGATGTAATTTCTTCACTCTCTTTTACCTTACGAGTGACTAAAAAATTTCGCCAATCATGCCAGGTTATCGCTTTTTCTTTTTCAATGGATTGAGTGTTTTGTGATGCGTGATTGAGTCTTTTAAGCTTACGATTTTCTGTACAAACGAGTCCAAATAAAGCGCCGCAACCAGAACCTACCAACGCTGAATAAAGTGCTGTTTTGTAGGCTGAGCTACCTTTTGTCTGGGTCGTTGCGATCGCGATCGCAGAGGCGAAAGTCACGACTGAGCAGGCTGTTAGTGCTGCTGTTAGGCTTCTCGCAAATGGATTCTGAATGTTCCTCAAACTTTCAAACATGCATCACTCCTGATCGTAGAAGAGACGGGGTTATTCAACCAATCGAAGCGTTAGATAATTTGTACCCAAAGCAATACCGCAAAGATGCTCTACTGGATCAGCGGTATCTTAAGATTGATCTCTAGAAAAAAGTTTCAGCTAGCCCATAAGTAGCTCACAAGCTTGACTGACATAGCCCTTGGCTCAGAGAATAGCACGCGGCTGAGCACCAAACAGATAACATAAGGATGTTCTTTGCGATCAGGGTGAATTTCTGAATTCTAGATGCCCTTAAACCCCATTTGTGATTCTAACTCCTGCTCGGTCGGGGTCATGGTCATGGGTTTTTGGGCGATCGCATTTGGTTGTCGCCCAAGTTGACTGAGTACCAGGCCCAACAAAATCACACCGCCACCAATATACTGAGCGCGAGTCGGAACCTCACCCAAAATCAAGTAAGCAGCTACAATTCCGGCGATGGGCACAAACGAGCCAATGATAGAAGCCATTGAAACCGAGGAGGCACGTAACCCTGTTAACCAAAACGATTGCCCAATCACAACAATAATCACACCATAAACCAACATCCACTTCCAGAGAAATGGCGAAAACACGCCCATAAAGTGATCCTGACCGTAGAGAACCAGCGCAATCAAGAAAAAGATGACTGTTCCCAATCCGGTACGAACAATGGTGTAAAGACCGACGGGCACACGCCCTAGCTTTTGTTTCCCGATAATCGTTGCGATCGCCAATGCAATAGCACCCAGTGCCGCCATTAATTCACCCAACCCAATCGCCAAACCTCCCATTTGCATGGCAGACACCTGAGCGGGTTGCAGCACCACTGTGAGCAGCACTCCGACAAAGGCGGCGATCGCGCCCAACACTTCCCAACGGCCTACGCGATCGTGCAATAGCCAAACCGATAGGGCCAGTGTCAATGGTGGCTCTAACCGACCGACTAAAATCACATTCGTTACTTGGGTTGTCGCCAATGCCTGAAAAATTAGACCTGGTGCGATCGCCCCTGCCAAAACCGCTACGATGCTTAAATTCAGCCACTCCTGCTGAGTCAATTGAACTAACGTGTGTCGCCGCCACTGCTGCCGATGGATGGCAAGCAACACCAATAAAGCGCACAGATTGCCAACAAACAAAACATTGCAGAGAGAAATTGGATTTTCCCCATTCATAAAATGCTGGGATCCAAGTTCAGTAATCTTGCGCGTCACAGCACTCGAAGCCCCAAAAATCAGAACCGCTAGCCACAGGTAAACTTGCCCTGGAATGCGATCAAACCACGCGATCGCCCTGGCAATTTTTTGAGCATAAAAGCGATTCATAAATCTCCTTGGATTCGATGCTCTAATAAAGGCTTAATACCGCCAATTACAGCATAAATTCAGCAATTGATCTGGTTTAATTTTTCTGCGAGATAATCAAGAATTGCCGCAATAAGCGACCCATTTTCTCAGCAAAAACTTATCTTTTCGTTAGCCCAACATCATTCATCTCAAAGACCTTCAGCTACAGTGAGTATAGAGGCGCAAGATGAGTTTAGATGCAACTATTTCACCACTTTTGGGAGGCACTTCGCCACGCTAGGCAGCGTCACTTTGATCCGGCCTCGTTGCAGTTTCGCATCACAACCGAGATTGCCGCTCTCCTGGTTCTGGCGTTAGGTAGTGTGGCCACGTGGACAAGTTGGAAAATGCAACAACTGCTGATTACCACCCATACTCAGGGTGTTGAGTATGTTGCCAGCCGTTTTCCTCGTGATGTTGAGCTTTATAGTGAGATGTTGCCAACCAAGGTTGGGCTACAAAAAACAATCAACAATGTATCCGTTCCCGGTCTGGTGATTTGGGTAAAAAGTGTCGATGGCAAAGAGGTTTTAGCCCGATCAGAGCTGATGAACCCATCCATGATCACGATTGACAAATTAATCGCGATCGCTGAAATGCCGCTCAAACCACAAGTCTATCAGGTTGGCAGTCGTTACCTGATTCTGTATCAAGAACCGATTTCTGTTAAAGGGAAACTCCTGGGCAAAGTTTATATGGCTCAGGATGTCACCCAGGATCAGCAACAGTTAAATGCAGCCAATCGCAGCCTGGTCGCAGTGTGTGTGCTGGCAACACTGGCTACGATGACCGCGATCGCAGTGAGAGTAAGGCGATCGCTGCGTCCCTTACAAGACATGAGCCAAATGGCAGGGGCGATCTCAGTTGATGATTTAAGCAAAGCAAAACTACAACTCAACCATACGCCGACTGAGGTCAAAGAGTTAACCCAAACTTTCAACATGATGTTATCCCGGCTGTCAGATGCCTGGGAGCAACAACGCCAGTTTGTGAGTAACGTTTCCCATGAGCTACGCACACCCTTGACCGTTGTACTTGGCTATCTGCAAAGCTTGCTACGCCGCAGTACCAACCTGAATGAATACCAACAGGAAGCACTGGAAACCGCTGCCTCAGAAGCCGATCGCACAGTTCGATTGTTACAAGATTTACTCGATTTAGCACGAGCTGACAGCGGTTACATGCACTATCACTTAGAACCAGTTGGACTCAACAACCTGATTGCTGAAGTGATTGGTATGGCTGAAAAGTATAGTAATCGGCAGATCTTATTAACAGCAACCGAAGCAGTGAAAGCAATTGCTGATCGCGATCGCCTGAAACAAGTGCTAATTAACTTAGTAGACAACGCCGTGAAATATTCAGAAACGGATCAATCCGTTGATCTAATTTTGGAGCAAACAGAGCAACACGCCATCATTCAAGTCTGCGATCGCGGTGTTGGCATTCCCCTACAAGACCAAAGCCGCATTTTTGAGCGATTTTATCGCGTTGACGAAGCTCGCGCCCGATCCACAGGGGGACATGGTTTAGGCTTGGCGATCGTCAAAACCCTGGTTGAAGGCATGGGTGGCACAATCACAGTTCGCTCAAAACCCCATGAAGGTAGCACCTTTGAGATCACTTTACCATCCACCCAGTCATAAAAAATCGATCTCCAAATTCACTCCCTCACCCCAACACCCCAACACCCTATCACCCCAACACCCCAACACCCTATCACTCCCTTACCCCCTCACCCCTTCACCCCTTCACCCCCTCACCCTCCGCCTGATGTCGAATCAACCGTTGCACACTGACCAACGCTCGATTCAACTCGTGAGGACGTTGAGCCGGATTTTCGAGGTAAGCCTGCTGTTCTTGCTCAATCATACGCACGTCCTGTTCCACTAGACCCTCCAGCAACTTGCGGGCAGAGTTAAACATCAAATTTTTGACAAACCGACGAAACTTGACAGGTAATTTGTGGAGACGATGAAATGAATTGAGTGATGTAAAGTGAACCAAATAGGCACGCGTATGTGTTGGGCTGACAGGACAGAATAAACAACAGATTTTGAAGTCATCACCTAAACGTGACTTCCAATGGGGATAGACATAGCTGACATCGAGCGGATCGGGGTGTAGCCGTCTTAACGCGGGAATGAACAGTTGGGAAACTGACCAGATTTTATCAATGCGATAATAGTTTTGGGCTTGATAGTGAGCATCCACGCGATCGCCCGTCTCTTCTAAATCGTTGAGTATGGCTCCTGTCCAGGCTTGCCAATTATCGTGCAGATGCCCATGATACATATCCATCAAGTTCTCAATTAAATAAGAGAAATGAGCTTTTGTATCAATTACGGTATATGACGCAATCCAATTCAAATGATCCCACTCAGGCAACCCCATGAGTTCTACTTGAACCGCCCGATCTGCATCACCCGGAAATAACCAAATGAATCCATCCTGCTCCTTGACGGGATAGGTCTTGACCTTACATGTGGGCAACTTTTGATTGGCCTCTAGATAAGGCACAACCGCGCACTTACCCTCAGCGTCAATCTGCCAACCGTGGTAGGCGCATTCCACATTATCGTTGACAACCTTGCCATCACTAAGTTTGACGTATCGGTGAGGGCACGAATCTTCGAGTGCATGAATTGCTCCCTGCCGATCGCGATAAAGCACGATCGCCTGTTGCCAAAGCGTCACCCCAACGGGCTGCTGACTCACTTCTCGACTGGCAGCAACCACATACCAGTGGTCTGGGTTGATTTCTGCTTGACGCACATCAAACGGACGATGGGTGGTAACAAAAGCATTCATGGCGCATTCTTCTTGGAAACATCACGATGAAATACAGGTGTTGAATCAACTCTGGCCGACGATTTGGGCGATCGCTAGAAATATCCTCCTAGACCGACCTCACGCTAAAAATGACAACATCCCCACCGGACGAACGGTTAGCAGCGTCCGGCGTTGCAGCCCTTCTTGATGCAAGATGGCATTGCTTGCCAGCAAACCACTACTAATCGCCCGCTCCATTAACCCACAGGGAAACGGCATTTTTACCCAATCGCCAGCAAATACCAGGTTGTTACCCGTTGTCTCGGTATCGGGACGGTCTGCGTAGCTCCCCGGTGGAAAACCTGAAAAGTTTTTCTGGTTTACCAACTCGCGATGGAGTAATTTTGCCTCTTTCAAATCGGGCACGATCTCGTAGAGTTCGCTTTCAAAGGTGTTTAGCACCGCTTCCTGAGTTGGAAATTCCTTTTCCTTGTAGCAATAGGCGTGTAACTCGACGACACTGCCACCCGTACGCTTTGCCCAGTCAATGTAGTCATCTTGAATCCGATGGTAGAGCGTGATGCTATCCGTCAGCCGATAACCGGACAGTGACGTAAACCAGCTATGCTCCCAGTCAAAATCGCGGTCAAACCAGAAGCGGCAAACCGCAAAGGGGTCGGCGATCGCTAGATTTCTCAAGCGCGATTGAATCGTCGGTTCCACATCGCCCGTCATCAGCGCTGCTAAGTTGCGCATCCCCACCACATCGGCTGCTAAGACAAAATAGTCAGCTTCAATTTTGGCGGTTGTGCCACCATTTCCTGGGTTCGCGGCAACAAGCTGTAAGCTATCGCCTTCCCGCGCCAGCACCTTAAACCGTGGTAAATCTTGCTGAGCTGGACCACGCACCACTTTACCTGTGGAGTCATACATGGCACCGTGACAGGGACAGTGGAACGTGCCCTCTGCATCAGGATGGACTGTACAACCCTGGTGGGTGCAGGCTAAGGACAGTGCTTCGCGATCGCCCGGTTGCAACAGATAGACCGTGTCTCCCGCCCCAAAAAATCGACTTTCTCCCGCATCGTTTAGGACTGTGTTGGCATCCACCCAAAACGGCACCGCATCAACTGCTCCATTGGTGTGATAGGTGAGCGAAGCAACCCGTTGATCCTGCCAATGGATATCGCTGACAGAAGCCTGGGTAATAATCTTGCCGCCATTTTCAGTAATGTATTGGGCGATTGGGTCAACCAGACTGCGGCCCATATCCTGACGGGTGCCATTAAACGCTAACCCTTCTGGATTGCCAAAAAAGTAGAAGTGGAAGAACTGCATCAGCTCCCCGGCACTCATGACATCGGGCGCGTTTAAGCTTGACTTGGCAAACGGCAGAAAATAAAGGTCAAACAAACCTTTGGGAAAATCGCGGCTGACCCATTCACTCACCGAAAGATTATCGAGTCGGCTGTAGCTACGCACCGGATTAAACCCGGTAATCTCGCGAAACACCTGCCAATGCGCATATTTCGTCAGGTTTAACCCCCATTGCAGCCGATTATTTGAGGCGATCGCCAGATCCACAATGTTCCACGGAAAGGCGGAATGACTGGGACGAAACACCTCCGGGTCGTACTGGGTGCCCTTATAAACAACCGAGTAGAAATTCAGCGACTTAAAATTCTCGCGAATCTGCAACTCTTGCACCAGATTCCACAAGTTGTAGTATTGCGGAAAGAAGCCATGAAACCCATGTTCCATGCGCAATGATTCACCGTTGACATCAATATCCCAACTGGCGATTTTGCCACCTAATTGGGGCGATCGCTCCAGCAAAGTCACTTGAAAGCCACGCTTGCACAGCTCATAAGCACACGCCAGCCCCGCTAAACCACCCCCGACAATCGCAACACTGCGAGGTTGCTCAACCGCACTGGGTAAGGTCAATGTATCTGGCTGATAGAGGCTAGGCTGCGGTTTACTAAAACGCGAGTAACCCAGCCCACCCGCTAAAGCTCCAACCCCAAAAAGTTTAAGAACGGTACGTCGTGAAAGATTCCACTCAGAAGGAAAATCAAACAGTTGAGTCATGCAAGCAATCTAGGCATCAAATTTACACCCCTCACACAGGGTTGAGTCTCAGACTATATAACAAACTATATAGTTGCCTGAGATGTATAAAAACTCTATATCTTTTGTCTTTTCTTTGGAATCCTTTTTGTCGAAGAATACATTTTTCGGATCAAAACTACCTGATTCTGCTTTCTTAAATACGTAATCTCATCTTAATTTGGATTGCATGATCACGTTTCCCATGCAAGTTCTGCTCATACCTATCTTTTTAGCAACTGATGAAAGAATGATCTCTGCAGCAATTCTCAGTATGAGAATAATTCTCACAAAAATATTCATTTTGAACAGCTATCAATGGCTGGAATACCCATTCTGCCGTTCAT
>DVDV01000365.1 GCA_015296075.1 Leptolyngbyaceae cyanobacterium M33_DOE_097
GAAACATTTGTACTGTAGCCAGAGTGTCTAAAGACTTGTGCACTCAATGTTATAAACGGCAGAATGCGGGTTTCAGCCATTCATAAACGTTAAAACCGGACGTTTTTATGAGAATCATTCTCATATCGAGAATTGCTGTTGGATAGGCATAGAACGAGACAACTCAAGGGCTTTAAGGCATGATAGAGAATCGACTGTATTAATTTCTACTTTTGCCGATCGCATGTCCTTTGCCAACTTCACCAACTCATACCGAAATCCAGTCGATGTTCCAGAGAACTATTGGAAACATCCTGCGGTTGCCTGCAGGTTTCGACCCGATGGAGCCTACCTAAATACCCTGAAAGATCCGGTGACTCTGGGGGCGATCGCCACGCCTCCCCTGAGCAGGGAAATCAGCAAAAAGTATTTCATCGCCGCACCTTCACAATCACTTTGCCTTGCAGGATCCAGAAATCACGCAGAGCGCCAAACTCCTCCGGTCGGGCATTCGATAACTCAAGCTGTCCCCAAAACACCCGCACGGTTGGGTAACTCTCAATCGCAATAAGAGCCGTCAAATTGGGTTAAACGCAGACAGGCTGATTATGCGCCTTTTGTTAAAGCTTCAAACTAATCAAACGCAAGGTGCAGGTCGAATAATTTGCCGTCTCGCAGAGATTAGTAGAAGATTTAAAGTGGTTCTACTGCAAATTGAGTTATGAAGTTGGCTAAGCTTGCTACTTATCTTTTATCGATCGCCACTTTTAGCAGTTTTGCTTCGCCTGCCTTATCAGAAGAATGGAAGTTCTTTTTTAGAGATGAGACTGGGACTGTGACCTTGATTGATGAAGAGTCGGTTTCAGTCCAAAGCGATTTTGTTTTCTTACGGTTTCTCACTGTATTTTCTGAAACTTCCGAAGACAAGGTTGAAGCGTCAATGAACGACGTTGAAATTTCTTGCATTAAAAATGAATATTACATTACGCGTCTTACGGTTCTCGATCAGGCCGGTAACTCTGCAACAGTAAAGCCAGGTGTGACAGAACCTGACTCTTATGAAGAAAATAGCATTATCGAGCGTTTGTCACGGTCTTACTGCCCTAACAAGCGATGAGAGTTGCATAGTGACAAAGTCTTAGCGATGTTGCCAGGGTCTTTTAAAGAGATATTCTGTCTGAAGCAATTGTGAAAGTATGTTCAATGCGTGGAGATCTGAATTGATATGTTTGGGTTGTGCAAAAAGGATCAGCGACGACGTGTTGTTTTAATGGAAGAATCCATCAAATTACAGTATTCGCTACGGTGAATGACACCTTCTTTATAAAGCTCAGAGAGGCATGCATTAAGCGCCTGTAAGGCAGTCTCAATATTAATCCACTCACGACCTTCTGTTAGGGCTTTGCTAGCGCTGTCGTAGACTTTGTTTGAGGTGATAGTTGCGCCCACAGGCAACGTAACCTGCCACTTCCATCGATCGCCCACCTGGGTTGTCGCGATTGGAATACCGTAGTAGTCATCGGATTTTTTCATGTTTAGAACCCACCGTGACTGATGTATATTGCTCTACTTTATCTTGTTTTAAGATTTCTGATGAAATTGTAAAAAATTGTTTAGTTCCCAAAGAAGTGTAACTCTTCTACGCATTGAGGGTGAAACGATGACAACACTCATTCACAGCCGGGTTGAGGCCGCTCGGCAGGGTACGAACCCATCCGTAATTTGCCAGTTAAATTCGGGTTGGCTTGTATTAGGAGACACTCAATTTTTGAGGGGGTACTCACTGCTGTTGCCTGACCCCGTTGTAAAAGATTTGAACGCGCTTTCTGGTCAAGCGCGAGGGGCATTTTTGCAAGATATGGCGATCGCGGGGGATGCGCTGCTCAAAGTTACAGGAGCTGCCCGGATCAACTATGAGATTTTGGGTAACAGCGAACCAGCGTTGCACGCGCATTTGTTTCCCCGCTATGACACTGAGCCAGAGGAATATCGAAGCCGACCGGTGTGGTTTTATGACCGCAGGAATGGGCCAAGCTTTGAGTTTGAGCGCGATCGCGGGTTGATGGCACAAATTGCTGCTGCGATCGCTGACTTGCAGGGGTCGTAGTTCAGTAAAAAATGGCTGGATCCTCTACCTAAGCGGAAGATTCCAGCCAATCGGTAACTTGTTGGTCAGATTTACCCAGCAATACGGATTAACTCAACATCGAAGATGAGGGTTGAATTGGGAGGGATCGGCCCAATCCCCCGTGCCCCGTAGCCTAACTCAGGGGGAATGACTAATTTGCGGCGACCACCCACCTTCATGGTGCCCACGCCTTCATCCCAACCTTTGATAACCTGCCCGACACCAATCTTGAACTCAAACGGACGGTTACGCTCTCTGGAGCTATCAAAAACAGTCCCATCTTCTAGCGTACCGGTGTAGTGAACAACAACTTTTTGACCGTTAGCGGGGGAGGCACCTGTGCCCTCAACGATCTCTTCATATTGCAGCCCAGAAGGTGTTGTAATCAATTCGGTTTCTCCTTGTGGTGTTTGGGCAAGGGTAAGTGTTTCAGTGGCAGTGGGGTCAACGGTTGCTGTCACTGCTGGCGTGCTGGCAGGCTTGGTAAGCTCAACCGCGATCGCCTCTTTTTGACCGCCCACAATCTGCGAGCCAATCAACACCACCACACAAACCAATACGACGCCCAGACTAATTAAAATTGGCTTCACAGTAGCCCTCCCAATCGATGAGCAATAGACTTAGCCATTCGTCAGCATAGCTGATTCCGTTAATTTGATTGAGGAAAAAGCCGACAAAATCGGATGAAATGAACTTCATCGGTCGATTTTTCGCTAAAACCACGCTAACGATTTCTAAGCACGCTGGCTCATCCTCTGATTTCCCACATCCGAAAGTTCGATAGGATAGGTGAGTTAAGCATAAAGAAGAGAGAAAGCTGTGACGGTTCGCGTTAGACTTGCCCCTAGCCCAACTGGGAATTTGCATCTTGGTACGGCCAGGACAGGCATATTTAACTGGTTGTTTGCCCGCCATCATGGGGGGCAGTTTTTGCTGAGAATTGAAGATACCGACTTGGAGCGATCGCGCCCAGAATACACCCAAAACATTTTGGATGGCTTGAAATGGTTGGGGATTACCTGGGATGAGGGGCCATTCTTTCAATCACAGCGAATGGATTTGTATCGCCAGAAAATCCAGGAGTTGTTGGATCGGGGATTAGCCTATCGCGCTTACGACACCCCAGAAGAGTTGGATGCCATGCGAGAAGCCCAAAAAGCTCAGAATCAGGCTCCCCGCTATGACAATCGCCACCGCAATCTGACACCTGAGCAACGGGCAGAGTATGAAGCGGCAGGCCGACCTGCTGTGATTCGCTTTATCATCGATGACAATCGCGAAATTGCCTGGAATGATCTGGTGCGCGGTACCGTCACCTGGAAGGGGAGTGATCTGGGGGGCGATATGGTGATTGCCCGTCAGTCCGCCAGTGACACGATTGGGCAACCACTCTACAACTTTGTGGTGGTGGTTGACGATATGGATATGGCGATTAGCCATGTGATTCGCGGGGAAGACCACATTGGGAATACGCCAAAGCAGATTTTGCTGTATGAAGCTTTGGGGGCGACAGTACCTCAGTTTGGGCACACACCATTGATTCTCAATCAGCAGGGGGCGAAGCTGTCAAAGCGCGATGGGGTCACGTCGATTTCTGATTTTCAGAAGATGGGCTACACTCCAGAGGCGATCGCCAACTATATGAGTTTGTTGGGCTGGTCACCACCAGAAGGGATGAATGAAATTTTTGCTCTCACCGAGGCGGCTCAGCAATTTGGGTTTGAGCGGGTGAATAAGGCGGGCGCAAAATTTGACTGGGATAAGTTGAATTGGATCAATAGCCAGTATTTGCACCACATGCAGATCGCGCAGTTGACTGATTTACTCATTCCTTACTGGCAAGCAGCAGGGTATGAGTTTGATTGGCAGGGCGATCGCGCCTGGTTAGAGCAGGTGACAGCATTGATTGCACCGAGCTTAGCGCGACTCGATGAAGCGGTTCCGATGACGGAGTATTTGTTTACGCCACAGTTGGGGTTTGCCGATGATGCAAAGGCTCAAATGCAGCAAAAAGATGCGGATACAGCCGTTTCGGCGGTTGCAGAGGCGTTGCCAGAGTCGGGCTTGACGCAGGAGGCAGCACAAGAGATTGTGCAACAGGTGGTGAAGTCGAAGGGGCTGAAGAAGGGGCTTGTGATGAAGACGCTACGGGCGGCTTTGACGGGTTCACTTCAGGGGCCAGATTTAGTGCAGTCTTGGATATTGCTGAATCATCTGGGTCAGGATAAGCTGCGATTACAACAAGCACTTGCGCTGGTTGAGCGGTAAAGTGGAACTTTTCACAATTATGGCCGTCTCTTGAAAGGTATGAATAAAACGCCTTTGTCAATGTGGAACACATCTCGGTTTCGCGGTTTGTGGCTGGCTGTACCAACGCTTCTCGCTCCCTGGTTGATGATTGAAGCAGCGATCGCCGATTCTTTTACGCTCTCGCCTGGGTTTTCACCGAACCCAACTGAGGTGAAGAGTACAACGGGGGGTGGGGTTGATGTGTCAACTCTCGTTAGTCGTCAGAGTACTCAAACGGGTGAGTGTACCGGGTTTGCAAATCGTGAACCGGATGTCACGTTGAATCTGAAAGCGTTTTTTAAGGCGCTGAAGGTGAACGTTCAAAGTGCTGAAGACACGGCTCTGGTGATTCAGGGGCCGGGTGGGTTGTGGTGCAATGATGATGAGGAGGATAAAAATCCGGGGATTGCGGGAGAATGGTTGCCGGGTACTTACAAGATTTGGGTGACGACGTATAGTAAGAACCGTTCTGCTCCGTATGTTTTAAGAATTCAGGAGCTTCGCTGAGGTTTGAGTGGCTTCTGAATAAGTGACTATTAAGAATTTTGATTGCGGAGATTTGGGGGCGGCGGAGCCGCAAGACCGGGGGACTTCCTCCCTGCCAAAGCATTGTCGCTGGCACAGCGTCAGCGAAAGATACTCTGTCCCCCGCTTGTAGGAGCTTCACTCTCCTACAGCCCCCGCAAGGTGGTGTTGGTGGGGGTTGAATGGTCAGCTAGATAGGGGTAAGGGTCACAAGTTTGGCACTTCGATCGCTGACAGAAGGAACGGGTGACGTGAGGCGGCGGTTACGACGAGCGCGATCGCCTGAGTCGTTTACTTGAAGAATTTGCATTTCTTGGTCATTGGGCAATCGTGCTCAGTAGGCGGCAATGGCGACTTTCAGACGATTTATAAAAGCGGTCTAATCTTAGAAATCGCTTTCTGCAAAGCAGGCATGATGTCGTTTAAGCCTGTGCAGCAGGGTTCCTAAGCCAACCCTTAAACCCTTTGGTCAAACACTGGGATGAGCAACACCTTCCACGAAGAAGGCGAGGGAAGGCGCTTATCTTCCACTGCTCAATTAACCTTGTGCTTCCAACTCGCTCCCTTAAGGTAGTTGCTCAGTTTCTAATAATTCGTTAAATTTATTAACAATCCCTCTTTTTCGGCGCGACTGGGTTACCTGTTGATTTTCTGCAGGGACTTAGTGGTTTGTTTCGTTATTCTTAAGGAAGAATTGTTTGGGATCGGCGGCTTTGCACAGTGCTTAGCCTTGAGTGAGTTGGTTATATGCGAGGGCGCTAATTTATGAAGTTTTCTTGGAAAACTGTACTGCTCTGGACTTTACCCGCACTGGTAATTGGTTTCTTTCTGTGGCAGGGGTCATTTGCGACAGCTCCTGCAAACATGGGTCGAAACGCAGCCAGTACCCGGATGACCTATGGGCGCTTTTTAGAATATCTAGACGCAAATCGAGTCGTTAGTGTTGATCTTTATGAGGGTGGGCGCACGGCGATCGTGGAAGCTGTCGATCCTGAGTTAGACAATCGCTTGCAGCGTCTTCGGGTTGATTTACCTGGTAATGCCCCAGAATTATTAACACGCTTACGGACTGCCAAGATTAATTTCAACGTTCACCCTGTCCGCAACGATGGTGCAATCTGGGGTCTCTTGGGTAATCTTGTTTTTCCTTTATTGTTGATTGGGGGTTTGTTCCTCCTGTTCCGTCGTTCGAGCAATATCCCTGGTGGGCCAGGGCAGGCGATGAATTTCGGCAAGTCGCGGGCACGCTTCCAAATGGAGGCTAAGACCGGGGTGATGTTTGATGACGTTGCTGGGATTGACGAAGCTAAGGAAGAACTCCAGGAGGTTGTCTCTTTCTTGAAGAAGCCTGAAAAGTTTACGGCTGTTGGCGCTCGTATTCCTAAAGGGGTGCTGCTAGTTGGTCCTCCGGGAACAGGTAAGACTTTGTTGGCAAAGGCGATCGCGGGTGAAGCGGGTGTACCTTTCTTCAGCATTTCTGGTTCTGAATTTGTGGAAATGTTTGTTGGGGTCGGGGCATCACGAGTCCGCGACTTGTTTAAGAAGGCGAAGGAGAATGCTCCTTGTATCGTCTTTATCGATGAAATTGACGCGGTAGGCCGTCAACGGGGTGCTGGTATTGGTGGCGGTAACGACGAGCGTGAGCAAACGCTGAACCAGTTGTTAACTGAGATGGATGGCTTTGAAGGCAATACTGGAGTCATCATTATTGCTGCAACCAACCGTCCTGATGTATTAGACGCGGCGCTCTTGCGTCCAGGTCGGTTTGACCGTCAGGTAACGGTTGATGCGCCTGATATTAAGGGTCGTCTGGAAGTACTCAACGTTCACGCTCGTAATAAGAAGCTTGCACCTGAGATTTCTTTAGATGCGATCGCCCGTCGGACTCCTGGTTTCTCTGGGGCTGACCTGGCAAACCTGCTAAACGAAGCAGCCATTCTCACAGCTCGTCGTCGCAAAGATGCCATCACGATGGCTGAGATTGATGACGCAGTTGACCGAGTGGTCGCGGGTATGGAAGGCACGCCTCTGGTTGATAGCAAGAGTAAGCGTTTGATTGCTTACCATGAAATTGGTCACGCCATCATTGGCACGTTGGTCAAAGGTCATGACCCTGTGCAGAAGGTGACGCTGATACCTCGTGGTCAGGCGCGTGGTTTGACCTGGTTTATGCCAAGCGACGATCAAAGTCTGATCTCGCGTGCGCAGATCCTCGCGCGGATCACAGGGGCATTAGGTGGTCGTGCGGCTGAAGAAGTGATCTTTGGCGACGCGGAAGTTACCACAGGTGCAGGTAATGACTTGCAACAAGTAACAAACATGGCTCGCCAAATGGTGACTCGGTTTGGCATGTCAAACTTAGGTCCACTTTCCTTAGAAAGCCAACAGGGTGAAGTCTTTTTAGGGCGTGATTGGTTGACCCGATCTGATTACTCTGAGGAGATTGCAGCCCGGATCGATGCTCAGGTTCGTTCGATTGTAGAGCATTGTTACGATGATGCTCGGCAGATCATTCGCGATAACCGTGAGGTGATTGATCGGTTGGTTGATCTGTTGATTGAAAAAGAGACAATCGACGGAGAAGAGTTTCGTCAAATCGTTGCTGAGTATACAGATATACCTGAGAAGGAACGGTATACTCCACAGTTATAATCTCGAAACTCTCAGTAACGAAAGTAAACGGGGATCTCTGCATCCCCGTTTTTGCTTGGGAAGGAGAAGAGGCAACTTACCTCCGTATATTCTCGGTCCTTGGCAAGATATAGCAATACTGGAAAATGTTAGGACGGGGTGCAGGGGTGAACCCCCTGGCTGGGAGCGCAGCTCCCACATCCTCTTGTACCAACTTCTATGCGTAGCGCTATAAGAGGCCAAGGGTCATGAATTTAATCAAACCAAATATTTTTCCGCCTCAAAGGGCGAGCCGTATAGCCTTCAGCAGAGCTACGCTAATGCCCGTTCAACAAAGTATCGAAGTGATTTAATTCTCGTTCCTAAATGCCAGATTCAGGCTAAACAAGACGCGAGACGGGTGGGCAAGTGCGAACGCGACGAAAATGAGCAAACTTGCTGTGGTTAATGTTGCCTTCAATTCCTAAGATTTGGTTGTCGGCACCCAGCATCCGAACTTCACATACCCGCAGAACTTGTGGGACAACGAGGGAAAATAGGCCGCTGCTACTGTTGGTGCGCACAGTTTTACCGTTGTCAAATACCACCTCGATCGCCGTTACTTTAGACGCATAAACTTGACCGTACAACACGGTGTAGGGGCTGCCATTGGGGTCTTGAGTATAGCTGACGTTGTGTTGAATCAGTTGCTTACCCGTGGGTTTGCTCTTGACCTTGTGAGCATCGCTCCCTTCGGCAAACCAGTTCATGCCATCACGTCGCAAGATGCGATAAGCCATCACGCGATCGCTGCCTTTATGCCTTCTGCTGGGGCAGGTTGCGCTGTAGAGGATAACTACCCCGTTTTGCCACCGTTGCGTTTCTAGGAGCTGAACTCCCTGGGCGACTAAAAATTGACTGGTTGGACAGGTAATTGTTGGATGCAATAGCTCTTTTGGAATGGGATACCCCGCTGCAAAAACGACCCCTCCCAAGGTCAAACCAGTTAGGCTCAAAGAGCCAATTAACAAGCGTC
This sequence comes from Leptolyngbyaceae cyanobacterium M33_DOE_097, assembly GCA_015296075.1. GTDB lineage: Bacteria > Cyanobacteriota > Cyanobacteriia > Leptolyngbyales > Leptolyngbyaceae > DSRU01. Next base: position 8,568 of record DVDV01000365.1, read on the forward strand.
TCATAGGCAGTGTGAGGCATCAAACGAAGGGTTAAAACGCGGTTAAGGCTGATTCAAGCATCTTACAGTTTGCTCAAACACAAACAGTGCTACAAGTCACCCATACAGGCTCCCTACGCAGCTGATTGCGAGCCATTTCAAACAGAGCGAGCTGGTAGTCTCTCAGTATCTAGCATCGATTTGAAGCACGGCATCTGTCGAGCTACAGACTATCAGCAACCCAAAACGGAGCTAAGACGTGAGCTACTCTCTTTTCGAGCAGAAATGCTCATTTCAAACTGTGATACTGCAAAGCTTGCCTGTTTGTCATCCTAGATTGCCGTTATTCTCCCAGGAATTTAGGAAGCTTAATGTTTGCCCTTCAAAGATAAAGTCCTCATGTATGCAGACAAGCGTGCGTCTAATCTGTAGAACCTAACCGCGATCGCCGGGGCAGCCAGTCTCATCAATACGACAAAACACAAAGCAAAGTGGGCAAGTAAAAGTCTCTGGCCCACTCTATCTCGTGTCAGAAAATCGGATGTGTTGAAAAGTCTTGGTCAGTTATTCAGCAGAAGTGCCGCTTTCAATCGACAACGTTCTATGAAATCAGCTCTAGCTCATGAGCTTGCAAGTGCGCGCGAAACTTTGGGCTGAATTTGACAATATAAGGAAAATTAGCGCTAATCGGTCTTCCTTGCCACTCCTGTAGAACTTCAATGATTTCACCTTCTTGCCCATTCAGATCGAAAGGTTGATTGCGCTTTTCAGGGTTGTGGTAAACGACAACCGGTGATGTTACTCGCACACGACTTCCGACAGAAAAATTTTCGCTACCTTGCATAGTTTCCTAACTTTTGTTCTAGTTTCGGCAGAAGTCCTGCCAAATCAACGGTGGATGGATTAGACAACTTTTTATCTTGACACAAGACTGATATTTTCCGAAGGGGTTGCCGTAGAATGCCAGCAATTCTCAGTATGAGAATAATTCTCACAAAAATATTCATTTTGAACAGCTATCAATGGCTGGAATACCCATTCTGCCGTTCATAAAATTGAGCGCACAAGCCTTTAGAGGCTCTGACTTCA
>DVDV01000158.1 GCA_015296075.1 Leptolyngbyaceae cyanobacterium M33_DOE_097
ACCGTGTTTGACGATGTCAGTGCTGTCACAGGTAGGGCAATGGACGGGTTCAAGTACCATCGTAGTCATCCAGAGGGTTCTAACTTGTTCGAGTGACCATATTCTCCCTGATCCTAATCCCCATGTCTAGAACACCACCTCCAACTCCTATAGAACTTTGCCACAATCGAAAGCCATCCATCATCCAAAAATTGACTGGGACGAGGAGAAGCGTGGCAATCTGCAACATCTGACTGGTGAGCTGAAGACTAGCACGGCGTTGGGTGCCAACCGTGGCTAACCAAAACAAACAGGTGTAGCCGAGCAAAATGGCATACTGCCCCAAAGGGGGAAAATTTTGCCATTGGCTAGCAGCTAACACCGCCGATGAAACAACAACTAAAAACACGCCTAAGAACAGTAACCAGGCGACGCTGATTTCTGCCATCAAGGCGTGTAACACTTGCGGGATAAACCGAAGCTGAGCGTTGTTTGCGGTAGTTGATGTTTGCGTTGGTTTTTGCTGAGGACGGTTGCGACGCGCTCTTCTCGGTTGAGGAAGGGCTTCCGGGGCTTCAAAGTCGGGCGGCGCAAAATCATCAACCTCAACTGAAGCGGGCGCTTCTGGCAACGGCGAGACTAAGTGAGTTTGACAAATCTGCCGAATTTGCTGGTCAGAAATGAGTCCCAACTGGTACAGCGCTTCTAACCCGTCCAGCAGCTCAGGTCGCCCTGCATTGACCAGTAACTCGATGCGAATCGGTTCGTCTGATGAAAAAGCCATCTTTACAGAAAATCCAGATGCCTTTCATCATGCCGGATCGATGCCTTTCTCTAACGAATCTGCAACACTCTTTTAAGTGTCACAAATTACCCGAAACTAAGCTGATTGAGGAATCGCTGCCATCTCCGTAGAAGCAAGTGGCTTATTTGACTCAGTTGAGTGGATGAATTGCTTAAACTTTTCAACCAAGTCGGGGTTGCGCCAACCTTTAGCCGTTTCCTCTTCTAAAATCGCGATCGCCTCAGCCGCAGTCATCGCCTGTTTATAAGGACGCTCGCTCGTCAGCGCATCGTAAATATCAATAACCTGAAAGACTTGCGCTAGAAAAGGAATTTCATCTCCCTTCAAACCGTCGGGATAACCGGATCCATCCCAGCGCTCGTGGTGGTGGCGAATAATGGGAACCACTCCTCGCATCGTGCGCAACGGCTTACAAATCTTTTCACCGATCACCACGTGTTGCTTCATGATTTCCCACTCGTCGAGCGTGAAGCGTCCGGGTTTAAGTAAAATTGCGTCTGGGATGCCAACCTTACCGATATCGTGCAAATAGCCGCCCCAAGTCAAATCACGAATCTCGTTGCGCGACAGCCCCAGATATTCGCCAAACGCACGGCCCTGGTCAACTAGCCGTTGGCAGTGATCGCCTGTGTTTGGATCACGGCTCTCAACGGTTTTCGCAATTGAGAAAAGAACTTGCTCAGCGTGATCCAGGTCTTCGTTGAGACGTTTTTGGCGAACCAGCGATCGCACCCGTGCGGATAGCTCTAGCTGGTCAAAGGGCTTGGTCAGAAAGTCGTCGCCCCCTGCCTCAATGCCTTTCAGACGCGCTCGGCGATCGTCTAAAGCGGTAACGAAAATGATTGGAATCAGACGTGTTTGTTCGTCTTGCTTGAGGCGGCGACAGACCTCAAACCCGTCCATCCCAGGCATCATCACATCCAGTAAAATCAAATCAGGATCACTGGAGACAATGCTTTCGAGGGCAGCAATTCCATTTTCTGCCTCTAACACTTCATACCCTTCCATTGATAACAGCGCTACAGCCGTCATCCGGTTAGAAGGATGGTCATCTACAACTAAAATCTTTGGACGGTCAGAATCGTGAGCATTCACAGCGAAAGACCCTGCATACTAAAGCACAGTACTCAACCCAAAAATGCCAAAGGAGCCACAAAATTTGCTAGACACCCACTATTAGCACTAAAACAGTATGGTCAATCATTTAGCGTAAAAAAATCAGGTTTTTTACGGAGATTCAACAAGCTTCAGTCATCCGATCAGCACCTTTTGGGAAAGCTGATCGTTTCTAGCACTGAGCTTAATATGCCTTTTATCTAATTTGAATCAGCAGAGAGCAAATCAAATTTTATAAACTTCATAGAGAGGAACCAAAATTGATGAATGGAAAAAGTATTGATGCGCGATCGCTCAAACTTGCAAAGTTTGCTGTTTCGATCATTGCTGGCTTGTTTCGGCAAACATTCCTGCTGTTTGAGGTGGACCCAATCGACTAGACAGAAATCAGAGAAAGCTAAGCTACGAACCTCTTCCTAAGAGCTAAAGCTCTTAAGACTTTTTTAGCATCAATTTACTATGTCTATAAATTTCATTTGGTGTTTTATAGTCTAA
>DVDV01000085.1 GCA_015296075.1 Leptolyngbyaceae cyanobacterium M33_DOE_097
AAAGCAGGCTATACACTAATCCTTGGGCGTGTTGAACAATGGTTTCCATAACCGTTCAATTGAATTTTGATTACGCCCTTTCTTTCAGATTTTTCCTTCTTTGGCAACCCCTTACTGACACTGGTGCAAGATCTCAGTTAATCGTAATTGCTCCTCGCTTTGGCGAATTCGGGCTTCAGCTTGCTCGCGTTCGATCGCAATCCCGGCAATGTTAGCAATTTGACCAAGAATTTCCAGTTCGTCAGGCAGAGGGGAACGCACCGTTTGGTAATACACCCCAAAAACTCCTAACACCCGATCGTCGGCTGTAACAATCGGGGTTGACCAACAGGCTTTTAGACCGTGTTCTAATGGTTTTTGCCGATATGCTGCCCAGAGTGGATCAGTTGCAATATCAGCTGTGATCACCGTTTGCTGCCGAAATGCTGCCGTCCCACAGCTACCGCGCCCTTCACCAATGGGAAGATTGTAAAGCCGTTGAGTATAGGTTTGAGGTAAGCTTTGGCCAGCATGCAGCTGCAAGCAGTTCATGTCATCGAGCAGCATGATGGAACAAAGTGCCCCTGGCAGGTTTTGCTCAATTTTCTGGACAAGTGTATCTAGAATGTTAGCGAGGGGTTCACCACGGGCAATGCGTGCCAGTAACTCGTTTTGAATGGCAAGTTGGGCTGTCGAGCGTTTGCGATCGGTGATGTCACGCCCAATAACCAACACCTGATCGTCGTGACATGGGATAACTCGACATTCTTCAATCCTTAGAGTTCCGTCTAACCAAATTTCGTGCTCATAAATCTGAAGTTCACCCGTCTCAAGTGCCGTCTGAATGGCATTGCAGCGGCGCTGAGCTAAATCAGGCGGGAGACTTGCGTGGGTATCAAATAATGTGTCTTGGGCTTCAATGCCTTGAAAGTCAGAGTTGCTAAAAAAGTCTAGATAAATACCATCTCGGCTTAACCGCATGATTAAATCTGGGAGAGCCTGAACCAGAGCATGTTGCCTAGCTTTACTAGGGTGTAAGGAGTTTTCAATTTGTTGGCGATCGCTGATATTCCGCACTATGCAAAGCACTTTGTCTGCTTGATATGGCACAACCCGCGTTTCTTCGGACTGGATAATATCGCCACACTGAACTGGCTGTTCATAAATCTGGATTTCACCCGTTTCGAGCGCTTGGCGGACAGCTGCTAAGCACATGGAAGCCACCTCTGGAGGTAAGACTTCACTCACATGCAACCCGGTTGGATCGATGGTTTCCGGTTGAATCAACTGTCCCGAAAACTGATTGTAGGAGTAATTGAGATAGATCCCTTCAGAACTAATCACCGCTAAGATATCGGGAATGGCTGACAAAATTGCCTGGTTTTGTTCCTCCCATTCGCTCAGGCTGGTTTCTGTCAGTTTTGTCATTGTAATGTCTTGTCTTGTCTCACCCTGTTGGCTCACTTGACCGTGAGCAGCTAAAACAGGTTCACCCTGGCTCAAGCTAGAGTGAATCGAGCCATCAGGGTGCGTGCTGTCATAAAGCATGTGACTACCAGCGTGACTTGCGGTTTGGAGGGTCGCTTGCTTTAAATCTGTAATATCAACGCAAGAGCCGATATACCCAATAAATTCATGATTCTCTAAGCAGTGGGGCGCGCCGTTATTTAACACCCAACGATACTCTCCCGATGCCCGTCGGAGACGATGCTCGATTGTGAAGGGTTGGCGAGCCTCAAAAGCGGATAAATAAGTATCAATACACTGTTGATAGTCGTCTGGGTGGACTCCTGCTAACCAGCCAGTGCCCAGTTCTTGTTTGAGCGATCGCCCTGTGAAAGTTAACCAGGTTTGATTAAAATAAGTACACTGAGCCTCTGGGTCTGACATCCAGATTAATGTTGGCGCGTTGTCTAGGGCTGAGCGAAACTGAAGCTCTGCTTGCCGCTGATGATCAAGGTCTGACCCAAGCTTTTGAGGTGATGAAAGCGGTTGAGAAGACTGATATTGATCATTTTGGTACTGCTGTTTGAAAGCACTTGAAAGCCATCTAGCAACATACTCGCTCAGGCGGTTTAGCTGGTTCTTCATATTCACCTAATTGGCAAGCCACTCTATCACAATTCACCGAAGCTGGTTGTTATAGAAGGTTGCTACGACTGAAAACAATAACAATTATTCTACCAATTTGGAAAAGAGAGAGAATGCAATGATGTCTTCAGTCCGAAGGAGACTTTAAATAATTACCTGGATAACGGCTGCAGAGCTGTGTTAATAAGCCCAGCTCTGCACTATAGAACCCATTTGGGATCATGGAAGATGGGTTAGAATGAGGCAAAAATGCCGTACTCCAGCAGTCTAACCGATAAAGAATGGGAAATCATCGAACCCCTGTTGCCTCAAAAGAAGCGAACCCGACCGCCTAAGTGGAG
>DVDV01000193.1 GCA_015296075.1 Leptolyngbyaceae cyanobacterium M33_DOE_097
CAACCGTTCTGGCTCTCTTGGCTCTCTCAGATGTCCTTACAATACAGGCATTTTCAGGACTTGAACAGCCTTTTGCCATACTGAGAATTGCTGGCTGCACCGCCTCTCACTTGACTATCCCTCGCATGAGCATCTCACACAACATTGAAATCGGAAATCCCATTTGTATAGCAGTACTGGAAAAAGTTAGGACGGGGTGCAGGGGTTCTACCCCTGGCTGGGGGCGCAGCCCCCACATCCTCTTGTACCAGACTTTAGGCGTAGCGCTATAGTGCAAATTTTTAGGATTCAGATCAAGAAAGTAACGTTTTGCAAAGCACAATTCAGAGTCTTATCAATCTCAATTGAGACAAGCCTTGTTGGTAAGGCGTTTTGCGCAATGCCCTACCAGAGGGGTTACTAATCACGGTTTGTAGTTTCACGAATATTTTGCCAGACAGCAAAATATCCTAGCGATAATAACGAACCGTTTGTGTTAGCACAGAAGCAACTTCACTCACTTTGCAGGTTCGTTGAGGGTCACGTCATGTTTTCGGTTCAGCCATCCTCTCTGATTGGGCGATCGCTCGCAATTGCTTTTCTAGTTGCGATCGCGGGTTGTCAAATGACAGATCAACCGTTAACCTTCACTGCTCAACAACTCAGCACCACCGATCAAGCGGTGTCACCCAATCAAATCATTCGCATCAAAGGGGTTGTGGTTGACCAGGTGCCCTTAGCAGACGGTGCGATCGCCTACGAGCTGCAAGATGCAACAGGCCGCATTTGGGTTTTAGCTAAACAAAAAATGGCTAATCAAGGCGATCAGATTGAAATCACTGGCAAGGTTCGTTATCTCACTGAAGCAGATAATTTGGACAGTCGGGATAAAGTATATGTGGAACTAGAATCGTAAATTAACCTGCCCCAAAGTGAAGTTTATGACTAGCGCTGAGCCAATTAAAGTTGCGATCGCAATTCTTCATTCAAAGCAAAATTTTCTATTACAACTGCGTGATGAAATCCCGACCATCCTTTATCCAGGTCATTGGGCTTTGTTTGGAGGGCATATCGAACCAGGAGAGTTACCTGAACAAGCCGTTCAACGCGAATTGCAAGAAGAAATCGGGTTTGTGCCAGCAGAGCTGAGGCTTTTAGACTGTTATGACGATCAGCAAGTGATGCGTTATGTTTTTTGCGGCACTTTAGAAGTTGGTCTAGAGCAACTTTGTTTAGGAGAAGGCCTGGATATGGGCCTTGCGACAATTGATGAGATTCAAGCAGGTGAGCGATTTTCACCTAAAACTGGAAGATTTCATCCTCTCGGTATACCGCATCGTCAAATCTTGCTAAATTACATCAAAACCATTCGTTGATATTTTTAAATTACGTGATTTCACAAAAAACTTCCTATCAACAATTGACTTTGAACAGTTAAAAGCAAACAAGTAATAATTTGCTAACTTTACTTTAAAAGTAATTGATATTAGAAGAAAACAACTGATCTATTAGTTGAAGAGTATTAAAGCGCAAAACTTATTTTATTACCGTAGGGTAATCGTAGATTCAAAAAGTCTCAAAATAAAGATTGCTGATACTTTGAGGTAATGCATCTCATCCAAAACTCATCAGGTGCCATTGCGGAACCGCGCCTTTTATTGATGTAAGTATAGTCAGGTATCTTTTTTTACCTGAACTTCTCATTTGAATCGTGCATGGCTTTCGCTTTTGCCCAAACAAATTGGGCTTCTTATCAAGGTTATAGATAACGGTTTGGTTGGCGATAAAAACCGAATGGAAGTTTCAATATTATTGGTTGGGGTAGAGGGGTTTGTCTCTGCGATGCGGCAACGTATTCGTAGGCATGTTTCCTGCACAATTGAATCCGCTGCATCACCGAGTGAGGCAATGCCACTCATTCAGGCGCAGCAACCTGATATCTTGATGATTCAAGGAGATATGCCAGGTAGTTTAGAGCTGTGTTATGAAATTAAAGGTCAAACACGGCTCGCCTGGATTTTTTGTATCTTGATTGATAGCCCAGCGCAACCGTTACCTGATAGCAGCTTCGATCGCACCTGGGAAATGGAAGCCCGCGCCGACGCTTTAGAAAGCGGCGCTGATGCCTATCTTTCTTTACCGCAAAACGACAGCAATGGTGAGCCATTGGATGAGGTCACACTTGACCAACAAGAGCGGTGGTTACGGGCGCAGATTGGAGCCGGTTTTCGTTCGGTCAAGGTTTACCGCGAGATGATGCGAACCAATGATATTCTCTCAGCGATCGCCCTGTCTGACCCGTTGACGGAGTTAAACAATCGGCGTGCCCTCGATTGGGAACTGCCGCGGCAGGTGCAAAACGCCCGCTCTCGCACAGAGCCGCTCAGTGTTTTGATGCTGGATGTTGATTTTTTCAAAAATATCAACGATACCTATGGGCATGGTGTGGGCGATCGCGCTTTACAACTGGTTTCTAGCCGTTTACGCCACAATTTGCGGTTTCGTGACACCCTATTTCGCTATGGGGGCGAAGAGTTTGTCATTATCCTCAGCAGTACCGATCAACACGAGGCCGATCTGGTCGGTCGGCGGCTCTGTCGGTTAATTGCCGAGCAGCCTTTCACCATTGATGAGAGTCTAGACTTAACGATTACGATTAGCGCCGGGGCAGCCTCCCTGAGAAATAGTGATGACCCCAGAGGCACCAGTCTGTTGAAACGAGCCGACCACAATCTACTGAAAGCGAAGTCTAGCGGACGCAATCAGGTTGTGAGCGGGTTGGAAGCCGTAGAGCAGTATGTGGAGCAGTCGTTGCCTTCGTGAGAGGGCGGCAATGACTGCGGGAAAAGGCTGTATCAGGCAGGTTCCACAACTGTCCTCAGTCCTTAACTCTGTTAGCAACCGCATGTCTAGCCCAACCAAACTCTAGGCTGACACTCAGAATTGGGGTAGACTGTCTGGCAAAAGTCTCTTGCAACGCTGGGTCTGACGGATATGCCCCAAGAAATTGAGCGCAAATTTTTAGTGAAAGGGGATACCTGGCGATCGCTCGGCTCTGGCAAACAATACAAACAGGGATACATCGCCTCAGAGCAGGGACGCACAGTGCGGGTGCGAGTGGTTGGTGAGCAAGCCTGGTTGACTATTAAAGGGAAGACGCAAGGCATTGCACGCGCTGAGTACGAATATCCGCTGCCGCTCGACGATGCGTTGGAGATGCTACAGAACCTCTGCCCACCCCCCCTGGTTGAAAAAACGCGTTATCGCATCCCCTATGAGGGCAATGTGTGGGAAGTCGATGAATTTGCAGGCGACAATGCCGGGTTGGTGATAGCTGAGGTTGAGTTAACCGGCCCTGATCAGGCGATCGCGCTGCCAGAGTGGGTGGGGCAAGAAGTTTCAGACGATCCGCGTTATTTCAACGTCAATCTGGCGAAGCATCCTTATAGCCAGTGGTAGAGCGCCATAGCAGCGAGAATAACAACACCATCTTCAAACTGGCTGTTCAGGAATGAATCTGGCAAATGGGGCGATCGCGGCTTAGGATAGACAATGATTTAATCGCACGCATACACCCGATACACAATGAGCCAGATGCACACTTGGAAACGATTTGGGCTGTTTTCTTTACTCGGTTTAGTGCTGACCTGGTTAGTCAGTTGTGGCTCCCCCGTGCCAACCAATAACCAGAGTGCAGACGGCAATCAGGTTGTCGAATTTTGGACGATGCAACTCTCGCCAGAGTTTGATACCTACTTCAATCAACTGATCACCGAGTTTGAAAAAGAGAATCCTGGTATCAAGGTGCAGTGGGTCGATGTGCCCTGGGCAGAGATGGAGCGCAAAGTGCTGACAACTCTCTCGGCTTCAGCCGCCGATGCCCCTGATGTGATTAACCTCAACCCTGGTTTTGCCTCACAACTGGCTGAGCGGGGTGCCTGGATGAATCTGGATGAAAAGCTGCCAGCAGACGTGCGATCGCTGTACTTGCCAAATATTTGGAAAGCCAGCAGCCTGGATGGCAAAACCTTTGGCCTGCCCTGGTATCTGACAACTCGCGTTGCCATCTATAACACTGATATCTTGAAGCAGGCAGGCATTACCAAACCTCCGGCAACCTATGCGGAGTTAGCCCAAGTTGCGAAACAGGTCAAAGCCAAAACTGGAAAATATGCCTTCTTTACTACGGTGGTGCCAGGTGACTCAGGTGAGTTGATGGAATCCTTTGTGCAAATGGGCGTGCCTCTTGTGGATGAATCGGGCAAGGCAGCGTTTAACACGCCCCAGGGCAAAGAAGTCTTTCAATACTGGGTCAATCTCTACAAAGAAGGGTTGATGCCCAAGGAAGTGCTAACCGAAGGCCACCGTCACGCGATCGATCTTTACCAGCGGGGGGATACAGCGGTGCTAGCGTCTGGTGCAGAATTTTTGCGGACGATCGCCACCAATGCCCCGACCGTCGCTAAAGCCTCTGCGTCTGCCCCCCAAATTACAGGCGAAACGGGTAAAAAGAATGTGGCCGTGATGAATCTCGTGATTCCGCAAGACACCAACGTTCCGGATGCGGCGCTTAAGTTTGCTCAGTATGTCACCAACGACAAAAATCAACTCGCCTTCGCCAAAGCCGCGAACGTGCTGCCTTCAACCCTAAAAGCGTTGGAAGACAGCTACTTCTCAGCCGAACCCGCCAATGCAACGCCGATTGATAAGGCACGGGTGATTAGCGCCAAGCAAATGAAGGATGCTGAGGTGCTGGTTCCGGCGATGAAGAATGTAAAGCAACTGCAAAAAGTTCTCTATGACAATTTGCAAGCTGCTATGTTGGGGCAAAAGACGGTGGATCAGGCGATCGCTGATGCCGCCAATGAATGGAACCAGCAATCTTAGATGTTGTTATGCCAGAGTGTCCCCGTTGCCACCAATCTGTAAGTACCCAGGCTGTTACGTGTCCCTACTGTCGGACACCGCTCAAAGCCTATGGACACCCTGGCATTCCGCTACATCGGGCGGATAAGAACGAGTATCTGTGCGCCACCTGCGTCTACGATGACGATAATACTTGCACCTTTCCGCAGCGACCCTACGCGAAGGAATGCACTCTGTACTGCGATCGCAACCGTCCTGTTGAGACAAAGCCCACCTATACCCGCAGCTTTTTGCTTAAGAGCTGGCTACGTCGCAATTCCGGCTGGTTTTTGCTAGCAGCGTTGATTTTGCTGAGTTTGTTGTGGGCGATTTCGCAGTGAGAAAGGATTTTGGATTAAATAAAATCGGATATTTTTGTCGGGAGGGGTAAACGGTCGTTTGTCCGTACTTTTTGTAGGTTAGAACCCGCTTAGTCGCTAACCAACTGGGCGATCGCGGCATTTGCATCCACTCCCAGCTCTCGTTGCCATTCGTGCAATGGTTTTTCCCATGCCGTTTCCCAACGCTGAGCGAGCAGGGGTTGGCAGCGTTGGCCGAGTTGGTAGGCGCGACAGAGCTGAGTCAAGATATGGTTTAAACTTTCGGGGGCTTGCACCAGTGCCTTCAGCAAACTGCCCGTAATCAGCACGATCGCTAAGGGACGACGGGTTTGGGCAAACTCAAAGGCTTTTAGGGTGATTTCACCCACAACATCCGTGCCAAAGCCAGTGACGAGATGCCAGATATCATGGGTCTTGCGCATTCGCATCAGCAAGTAAGTCGCATCATCGGCGATCGGCGTTTCACGGTAAAAGTCAGCCGCAAAACCCATATCAGTCAAATAACGCGCATAACAATAACCCAATGATCCGGGTGGATATTGCAATAACGTCTCCAAGGTTGGCAATGGCGGATTGTATCGCTCATCCATCATCGCCGCGATCGCCGGATTTGTTCTCGCATGTACTACCGCCAGATCCATCGCCCGTGACGTAAGCAAACCCGCCTCAATGTCATACACCGGGTCAACATCATTGGGATTCGTCAGCAACAGCAGCGACCCCTTAATTAAGCTGAGATAATCCATATCCTTTTACCGAAAAACTGTGCGATCGTTTGCCGTGGCACCCTGTCAGACTTTCAACTTGTTCTGTCTATGTGTTTTAACGATTCCTTCTGCCCACAAAAGATAGAAACCTTCCGTCTTTCCCTTCCTTCTCACTCGCCCTAAAGCTTGATCTACTTCTTAAACGGGTCATACTCCGCCAGCAACCGTTCCAACTTGGCTTCGTCAATTCGACTAATCACGCGCTTCGACTCTTCTATGTCGCGAATCGTCTTCGACAGGCTAATTGTTGAACCAACAGTAAAGAGTAAGCCCATGCCCAGGTAGCCTTTCATCCAGTTGTCGGTTGGCATGTAGACAATACCGATCGCGGTTGCTACGGTCGAAACCACAAACGAAACCCATGCTTGCGTCACCCAAGCAGCCGTATGAGTGGACTGTGGCGCATATTTCTTACTATTCATCGGTCACCTCAAATAGAGTGCTGTGATTGATAGCTCGATTCTGGCTAGTCAATTGATGTAGCGCCAATGAACAGAGTCCACCACCGTCAAGCAAGGTCAGCGTGTTGTAACACTATGAAGTGCTATGAAGGGGGATGAAGCTAAGATAGGGATACTTTTCTCCGTCTACCTCAAATGGATTTATCAGAACTCGATCGCTGGCTCCCCGCTGCAAAACGGCAGGCTATTATTACCCAATTGACGCAACGTATTGGGTTGACGAGGGTGCGCGCCGAGTGTTTTTTGCGACTATGGCTTTACTTGCTGTATAAAGAACAGCAAACAACGGCTCAACAACACAAACTTCCGCTACAGCAATTAGTCAGACCCAGTGGTGAGATTACCTGTACTCTGCGCGAAGCCGCCGAGTTGTTTTATCACGACAAAGATCAGGGCAGCGATCGCGCGGCTGGCATGATGCTCAACAAGTTAGCGGCATTAGGACTGATCAAAAAACGGTTTGATGGCAACACCACCAGCATCGAGATTCAACCCCTACCTGAACTGCTCGACACGGCCAGTCAAGCCCCCAGTGAACTTTTGCTGGATGACTTTGATCCACGTTGTGATGCCATTCCTGTCGCAAACTTGTTGGCAACCAACTACAGTTGGATGAACCAAAACGTTGAGGTGATTCCCTTTCGCATTGCCAAAATCCTGCGCCAGTGGGCGGCACAATACCCAGCGGGAATGCGCGTGCTGCGGCGATCGGACAATCTGCATCCGGTTGGCTTTTATGTCTTCTACCCAACCGCACCAGAGTCAGACAGCACATTCTTTGCAGCACCCGGCAAAGGCTTGCACCTCAGCACGTTATCGGCAACCGATCCCTTTGCGATCGCCCAAGTTGGTGATCCGGACTGTGTCTCTGTTTTTGTGCGCAGTTGGATGATTGACTCAGACTATACCGATGCTTATCAAATGCGTTTTCTGCAAGATGCGCAAAATACTCTCAGAAAGATGCAAACAGACTTCCCTAATTTGTGTGATTTGCATACTCTCGTGATTCACCCTAGCTATGAAAAATTGGCATCTGCTTTGGGCTTTCAAAAAACAACCGTTAATGCTGCCCAAGCATCTATTTATTGGATGTACTTAGCAGTCGATCGCTTTCTTAGTCTGGATGTTGAAGCAGCTCTCGCTTCACTCAAAAAATCAACAACAGCGCAGACCCATAGCTATAGCGGTAGTCACCCAGGTTAGGATGGGGTACCCCTGGCTTGGGGGCGCAGCCCCCCCACATCCTTTATTTTCAATGCCCTAAACCACCTGGCGACAGCTACAAAGAGAAAAAAGCGGTAGAAGCACTTTAAAAAGCGAAAACCCGACGGAAATGAGTCGGGCTTTCAAATAAAAACTGGAATTACAGTGGAAATAGCAAAGTAAGGGTTTGCACAATCACTACATTTGTTAGCAATGGAACAGCTACCTTCCTCCTTTCTAATCTTGGAGAGATTTTCATAGGCCAACTGACAACTGTCAGCTCAACGGCGTTAAGAGAAACTCTTACGCGAAATTAAGACACTAACCAATAACAAGCAACTCACCAGACAGGCTAACAATGTAGGGCTTTGGGAAGGAGACACAGTCCCAGAAGCGGCGTTGAGAGAAGTGATGTGTTTCTCTTTGTGTCTATATCCAAACTATCATCCTCAACCCTGAGACAACCTCCCATTTAACAGAATTTCACCAGTAGTTAAACAACCTTACAGCGGCTTAACGTATCAATAAACTACTGCCAAATAAAATTGATTGTTTCCAGTTATAACTTCCGCCACAAATCGCTGAAACAGCGTCAACGCTTTATTTTCACATTTTGACTCCGTAATATTGTGAAGTCAGCAGCCGAACGAGTCCTCGAAGAAATTGGGATGTTGTCTTTACAGGGCAGCTTTGCGATCGCTCGCAAGCCTATCTGGATTGTGAAACGTTTTTTAGAACCCTCATTCACAGCACCTCTCTCATTTCACACATAATTGAGAACTGCCGTAAACCCATAAGAAAAAGGGAGTCGTTTGACTCCCTTCTCGTCAGCAGTAAATTAAAGGTGAATGAATCCGCGAGGCTTAAGGCGTCGTGGGTTGTTGAGGGTTCATCCGATTGCCGCGCGACTGCCGCTTTTGCTGCCGCATCTCTTGCAGCTTTTGCCGTTGTTCAGCCGTCAGCACCGCATCCATTTGCTGCTTCGCTTCTTGCCGAATTGCTTTCATTTGAGTTTTTTGCTCTTCGGTTAAGTTGAGGTTGGGTCTTTGCCGTTGCTGACGAGCTGTTTGAAGCTGCTGACGTTGCTCAGCTGTAAATACAGCATCCATTTTCTGACGAGTGGATTCGCGAATTTCACGCATTTGAGCTTTTTGCTGCTCAGTCAAATTTAGCTCTTGCCACTTCGCGCCACGGCCTTGCATTTTACCAGGCCCCGCTGTTGCAAAGTCAGTGAAGGTTGGCAGCATGGGCGCAGCCGCACCAAGTACCAACGCGATCGCGCCAGGTAGCAAAAACAAAGGCTTGATTTTCATGAAACTTCCTCTTGTTGAGTTGTGTTGAGTGAGCAACATCGGATCCGCGTGTTGTATCACCTTAGACAATTAGGTGAAGAAGAAGGTTCAGCAGAATTATGGGAAATTTCTATCTGTTTTTCATTGGATAAGAATCTCCCGTTCAGCAGGAATGCCACAGCTCCGGCAACTACAACACCCTGAACGTACTGGCAATTTCGTTAACTGTTTCATAGGTGCGAATTTCATCTAATGCCTGCCGAAAATTACCTTCGCGCACATCATGAGTCACAACCACAATTTCGGCCATGTCGCCTCTGACATCGGTTTGCACAACCGACTCTAAGCTGACATTGTGGTTGCCAAAGCAGGTGCCGAGGCTACCAATTACCCCGGGCGAATCGTTGGTTAAAAAGCGGGCATAAAAGCGAGTCACCGTCTCATCCGCAGGGGCGATCGTGCAGTAATGTTGATGCGAGCAAGCTAAAAGCGGATCCAGCAAGGGTTGTCCATCGGGTTTGGTTGCATTGCCTCGCTCAACTTTAAGAATGGCCGCAATATTCAGCACATCAGAAACGACTGCGCTGGCGGTCGGCCCTGAACCTGCCCCCGGCCCAAAAAACATGACCTGACCGATCGGGTCGCCCTCGATCAAAATGGCGTTGTACACATCATTCACACTGGCAAGCGGGTGCTGCTTGGGCACCAGAGTAGGATGCACTCGCACCTGGAGCTGCTCAGGCTCATCGGGAGATAACTGAGGTTCTCGTCGAGCGATCGCCAACAACTTAATCACAAAACCCAGCCGTTCTGCATAGGCAATATCGGCTGCTCCCACATTGCGAATGCCTTCACAGTAAACTTCTTCTAACTTGATGCGACCGCCAAAAGCGAGGCTTGCCAAAATTGCAAGTTTATCGGCGGCATCTAAACCATCGACATCCGCTGTCGGGTCTGCTTCGGCATAGCCCAAGCGCTGAGCATCGGCCAAAATGTCACCAAAATCGCCACCCTCGTTTTTCATGCGGGTCAGGATGTAGTTAGTGGTGCCATTCACAATGCCTGTGACGCTATGGATCCGGTTGGCACACAACGACTGCTTCAGTGGCTCAATCACGGGAATGCCACCCCCAACGGCAGCTTCCAATAGCACATAGACACCT
This sequence comes from Leptolyngbyaceae cyanobacterium M33_DOE_097, assembly GCA_015296075.1. Classification (GTDB taxonomy): domain Bacteria; phylum Cyanobacteriota; class Cyanobacteriia; order Leptolyngbyales; family Leptolyngbyaceae; genus DSRU01. Next base: position 10,112 of record DVDV01000193.1, read on the forward strand.
GCGGCTTCGGCAGCGGTGTAAATTTCTGCACCAAACCGCGCGATCGCCGCTTTATTGGCTGTTACCACATGCTTGCCATGCTGAATCGCTTTGAGGATGAGCGATCGCGCGGGTTCTAACCCACCAATCACTTCGACGACAATATCCACCTCAGGATCCGTCACGATCGACTCTAAATCGGTCGTCAGCTTCTCATCGGGAATTTCGACCGGGCGAGGCTTATCGAGCGATCGCACACCAACCTTATAAATTTCTAGCTCTTGCAATAATGGGTGGCGCTGCGCCGGATCTTGCAGGATCTTGACCGTTCCCGAACCCACAGTGCCTAAACCGAGCAACCCAATTTTGAATGCCACAATGTCAACCTACCAACTAGCAGTCCATCCAACCATTGTATGGGTGCGGTGGCGATCGCTTTCCATCTTTCTAGAAGAAAGCCATCACCTCTGGTTGAGAAAATCCTGGATTGCAGGCCGCGTTGACAGACTTGGCTTCAAATAAAAACCAGGCAACATATCTCAGTCACCTGGCCCTTATCAATCAAAACAAGATCTATCAAATCTAAGACAGGAAGCTTTTACAGCAAAAACCTGCCGACCTTTATAGAAACATGGAGATCACAATCCACTGGGAAAGTGAAAAGAAAATTTTCCTTAAGAAAATTAACTCTCTTAGGATCATGGATTAAATAAAATCGAATATTTTTTCGTCGAAAGGGGCGAACGGCTGTTCGCCCGTCCAAAAAAGTATCGAAGTTATTTAATTCTTGTTCCTTAACGATTGTGAGCAAATGTAGCAGCCCTACCCAATTAGTAAGTCTCTACATGCCAGCGGCCTGCTTTCTTTAACTGGCTGCGATACTCTTTCCACTCAATTCCAGCTTTGGCAGCTTGGGCGCTAAAGGCCTCGTCAATGCCATCTTCCATGCCTTTCAGACCACACATATAGACATGGGTTTTGGGGCTTTGCAGCAGATTCCACATTTCTTCAGCATGCTCAGCCACACGGTGCTGAATGTACATCCGACCACCTTCCTGGTTCTTCTGCTCACGGCTGATTGCGTAAGTCAGGCGGAAGTTGTCGGGGTACTTAGCCTGCATTTCTTCCAACTCTTCTTTATAAAGGATATTGGGAGAAGTTGGGATCCCAAAGACGAGCCAGGCCAAACCCTTAAATTGGTATTCGGAGTTGAGCTGACGTTCACCATCCTTAAACATCCGCCACAAGAACGCACGGAATGGAGCAATCCCGGTACCCGTTGCCAACATAATGATGGTTGAGTCTTCGTCAGGTGGCAACAGCATCTCTTTACCCGTCGGGCCTGTCACCTTAACTTCATCGCCAGGCTTAAGGTTGCAGATGTAAGTGGAGCAGACACCATAAATGGTTTCGCCACTCTCTGGATGCTTATACTCCAACTGACGCACACACAAAGAAACAGTGGTGTCGTTCAGGTCGTCACCGTGACGGGTCGAGCCAATCGAGTAAAGGCGCAGTTTCTCAGGCTTACCGTTTTTGTCTACCCCAGGAGGAATGACGCCAATACTTTGCCCTTCAAGGTAACGCAAATCACCACCCGACAAATCAAACTTGACGTGCTGACAAATTCCGATTCCACCTTCTCCCACAAGCGGCTCATTTGAGATGACACGGGCAACAAAAGGTGCATTTGGGCGGTAGATATTAACCGGTATATCTGCCTTTTCTTTTGCTTGAGTCATAGGTTTCTTCTCTGCTTTTTGGGCTTCCTGTTTAGTCTCAGGGTTGCCGCCCACAGTTTTCTGTTCAGCGGTAACGTTTGCCGTTGCACCGTTGCCATCCAGCGGAGTGATACTGACGATTTTGCCGCCAAGTCGAGTAATCCGCTGCATGATTTCATTCATGCGGGTATAGGGCACAGTAATAAAGGTGCTGCCACTATTACGAATGGGATAGTCTCGCTTGTCGGTTTCAGCGTTTTGGCGTAGACCGACCACTTCATAACGAAACATCCGGCTACCTGCTGAAGTGTTAGCAGCAGCACCGACTGCGGTTGGGTTGTTCATCAATCTGATCTCTCCGAAGTTGACCTAACTTAACATTGTGCGATAAGCCGGGAGCGAGGGCTAGGGGCACACCTGATTCAATAGGGCTAAGAGCTTCCTATCAAATCGATAACTGTCACTAATAGCCTACTGAAAGAGGGGATATCGCGCACCGAAAAATCAGGAAAAATCAAGGATTTTCATTTTCTTTTAAGTGTCTAGATCAAATCCCGCTTCATGGCTTGTTGGGATGATCCCGTTTTTGATAAAATCTCAACAAGCGGTAGTATTAAATACCTATCAGAGCTTTGAATATCTGCATCTAATGCAGGCTATCTCTGTATTGGTGAGAGCAGCTTTTGTTTGCTGCGTCAATGCCTGGGGTGATGATGGCGACGGATTTTTCCAATTTTTGGGATGATTCCAGTTCAGCAAATAGCCCATAGACCGCAGATTTCGCTTACTTAATAAAACACCAGACCAGTTAGTAGAGTATCGTTGCTAGAGGGAACCTATGACCAGTAAGCCAGACCGCGTGGTTCTAATTGGCGTCGCCGGAGACTCTGGGTGCGGCAAGTCCACATTCTTGCGTCGTATTCAGGATTTGTTTGGGGAAGAGTTGGTGACGGTCATCTGCTTAGATGACTATCACAGCCTCGATCGCAAACAGCGCAAAGAGCTTGGCGTCACCGCATTGAATCCCAAAGCCAACAACTTTGATCTGATGTATGAACAGATCAAGGCTTTGAAGAGCGGTGAATCAATTAACAAACCAATCTATAACCACGAAACCGGTGAGATCGACCCACCCGAGGTAATCGAGCCAAACCACATCGTCGTGATTGAAGGGCTGCATCCTCTCTATGATGAGCGGGTTCGTAGCTTACTCGACTTCAGCGTTTACCTCGATATCAGCGACGAAGTTAAGATTGCCTGGAAGATTCAGCGCGACATGGCTGAGCGTGGTCACACCTATGATGATGTGTTAGCCGCGATCAATTCTCGTCGTCCTGACTTTAAGGCGTACATCGATCCTCAAAAAGAGCACGCCAACGTTGTCATCCAGGTGCTACCCACCCAGTTGATCAAGGGCGACACCGAGCGTAAAGTTCTGCGTGTGCAAATGATCCAGCGGGATGGCGTCGAAGGTTATGATCCGGCATACCTGTTTGACGAGGGTTCGACCATCGATTGGATCCCTTGCGGTCGTAAGCTGACCTGCTCTTACCCCGGCATTCGGATGCACTATGGCCCTGACGCTTACTACGGTCACAGCGTCTCTGTGCTAGAAGTCGATGGTCAATTCGATCGCCTAGAAGAGGTGATCTACCTGGAGCAGCACCTCAGCAACACTTCGACTCGTTACAATGGCGAGCTGACCGAGTTGTTGTTGCAGCACCGCGAATATCCTGGCTCTAACAACGGTACCGGTCTGTTCCAAGTGTTAACGGGCTTGAAGATGCGGGCCACCTATGAGCGCCTGACTTCGAAGGAAGCAAAAATTGCAGCTAGCGTCTAAGGCTAGTGTGCGGGGGGCATCCGTCCCCCTGCTTAATTTTTGGCTATTAGTGAAGTCGATTGGTTTGATAAGTTTTTCCCGCGATCGCCCTGATCCTTTCTGGGTTTCTTTGCCCTTATAATATTTTCTTAAGGATCTACTCTAAAAGATAAATATCAAAAAAGTAATCTCTGACCCAATCACCATGCTGAATTCAGCTTCACGCAACGGTAAGGTGCGAGCCAGCAGGATGTTCAGCAAACGGTCCCGGATTTTTATAGGCGCAGCAATCTGTCAAAGTGGCAGTTTTGTCTTCGCCTAAATAAAGATAAGCCATGTTGGAAACGTTGAGGTAGAAGCAATGAGTGATGAGGTTACGGTTCAGGAGAATGGGGTTGAACCTTCTTCTAAACCAGTCAAGATCGAGACAAAGCCGTCTGAAACTAAAGCAGAAGCACCTGCTCCAAAAGGCGCTCTTCAACTGCGCCAGCCCACTTCAATGATTATGAACCGTCCTGTTATGCCTAGCGAACTCGAAGTAACAAGCACAATGACTGTTGCTGGCGTCCGTCCTGTGATTGCCAGCCATTTAGATCTCGTTGGTTCTTTTCTCAATGGTCGCCCGATCTCGGCTAGCCATCTCGTTGTGAAGGAATTGCTGCCTGGCGGTCGCCCTGTTTTTGCGAGTGAATTAGTTTTGGCCGATGATGGAATGTTGCCTGGTAATCGTCCGATTATGGCAAGTGATCCACTGCTAATGCACTCCAGCACGCTCCCTGGCAATCGCCCCATTGCGCCAAATGATATCGATGATCCAGAGCCGTCTGCACTGATGGGCTACCTCGACTAATCATTCTCAAAATTTTTGAGAGGCTCCAAGGTATAGGCTTTGGAGCCTTTTGCATGGCTAAACTCTATCGATTGATTAACCGCTTCTTTGAACTTACACGGTAGACTGAGCGAGCTTGCCTCAAAATTTAGCTCTTGTCTATCTGTCTTATGCCAAACCGTCTCGCAAACGCTGAAAGCCTTTACTTACGTAAACATGCTGATAACCCAATTGATTGGTGGGCGTGGAACGCAGAAGCTTTAGCAACGGCACGGGAACAAGATAAACCCATCTTTTTGTCGATCGGCTACTCGAGTTGTCACTGGTGTACGGTGATGGAAGGCGAAGCATTTTCGGATTTGGCGATCGCCGCCTATATGAACGAAAACTTTTTGCCGATCAAGGTTGACCGCGAAGAACGCCCTGATCTCGACAGCATCTACATGCAAGCCCTGCAAATGATGACGGGGCAAGGTGGTTGGCCGCTCAATATCTTTTTGGCTCCCGATGATTTAGTCCCCTTCTACGGGGGTACGTATTTCCCAATTGAGCCTCGCTACGGAAGACCAGGGTTTTTGCAGGTGTTGCAAGCAATTCGAAATTACTACGACACCCAAAAACAAAAGTTGCAAGATGTTAAAGATGAAATTTTCATGCATCTGCGCGAGTCGGCGACCTTAAAAACATCGCAGAACCTTAACTTTTCCTTGCTTCAAAAAGGTCTCGACTACAGCACAGGCATTATCTCTGGGCGCACACCAGGTCCCAGTTTTCCGATGATTCCCTATGCGGAGGCAGCTCAACGAGCCGCCCGATTTAATTTTGAGTCGCGCTACAACGCCAATGAGGCAAGTCTTCAAAGGGGGTTAGATCTAGCCCTGGGTGGCATTTTTGATCATGTGGGTGGCGGGTTTCATCGTTACACGGTAGACCCCACCTGGACAGTGCCTCATTTTGAAAAAATGTTGTACGACAACGGTCAAATTACAGAGTACCTCTCAAATCTTTGGGCGAGTGGGGCACAAGAACCAGCATTTAAACGAGCGATCGCGTTGACCGTTCAATGGCTAAAGCGAGAAATGACTGCCCCCGAAGGTTATTTTTACGCTGCTCAAGATGCTGACAGTTTCACCACCCCAGAAGAGAAGGAACCCGAGGAAGGAGCCTTCTATGTTTGGGATTACCCAACCTTGACCAATCTGCTTTCAGCACAGGAGTTAGAGGAGTTAACCCAGTACTTCACAGTTAACGAAAAAGGCAATTTTGAGGGACATAATGTCTTGCAACGGCGGCAAGCGGGTGAAATTCCAGAAAGCCTTGAAATTGCTTTAGCAAAATTATTTGTGACGCGCTACGGCTCCTCATCAACCGAGCTAACGACGTTTACCCCCGCTCGTAACAACGCCGAGGTTAAAGCGATCGCGTGGCCAGCCCGCATTCCACCCGTGACCGACACCAAAATGATCGTCGCCTGGAATAGCCTGATGATTTCTGGCTTGAGTCGGGCTGGTGTGGTGTTTCAGCAACCAAACTATTTAGACCTGGCAATTCAGGCGACAACTTTCATCCTCAAACATCAGTGGCAGTCTGAGCGATTTCATCGCGTCAACTATGAAGGAAAACCCAGTGTTTTAGCCCAGTCAGAAGACTACGCTCTGTTTGTCAAAGCACTGCTTGATCTCCATCAAGCTTGTTTGAGTCTTGGTCAAACTAACTCAGCAGAAACCTGGCTCCAAGCCGCAGTGCAGGTACAGACTGAGTTTGATAATTACTTATGGAGTATTGAGTTGGGCGGCTACTTTAATACGGATGCCAGTTCTGATCTACTAATTCGCGAACGGAGCTATACCGATAATGCCACACCTTCAGCCAATGGAGTTGCCGTAAGCAACCTCGTGCGATTAGCACTTTTGACTGAAAATCTTGATTACCTCGATCGCGCTGAGCAAACGTTGCAAGCCTTTAGCAGCGTGATGGAAAAAGCCCCCCAAGCCTGTCCCAGCCTTTTCTCAGGACTGGATTGGTTTTACCATCACACATTGATTCGCACAACAGACGCATGGCTAGAGCAGTTGGGGCAGCAATACGTGCCAACTGCTGCGTTGAAAGCAACAGATGATCTGCCCGATAGTGCGATCGCGCTTGTCTGTGAAGGGCTAAGTTGCAAAGAACCCGCCCTGACTCCAGACCAGTTGAGCCAACAGGTGTTAGCTAGCCAGACACGAGGCTAGCTAACGTTTGCGCTGTTAGATGCCGCCTGAGACAATGCCTGAGATGTTGAGAGTACCATAGTCAACATTTAAACCCAGACCAGAGTTATTGGCGCGATCGCCAGTCCGCTCACCCGCGTTAAAAGTAAAGTCTAAGATCATTCCCAAGTAGTAGCTACCATTGCCATAGCTCTGCCAGTAAGGAATCGCATATTCATCACTCAACGAGGGCAACTTCAACGGGGGCGTTACATTCGTACCTGCTAGGTAGCCTTTATCTTTACCTGGAACATCTGATTCTTTCAGATTTGTATCAAAGGTAATTTCCTCGCCTGCGCTTAAGCTCTTAGGTACGACAATAAAGCCTGTCAATGGCAAATCATCGACGTAATCACCAATTACATTATTCTTCGAGAGCACAAACTGCACCAAGAAACTGGATCCTGTTTGACGTGTCCCCTGGTTCTTAATCTTTCCGGTAATCTGAATCGGTTGGCCTGGGCTAGAAGCAGAGGTATTAATGGCAAATTGAGTCCCAACAATGTCTGGTCTGAGCGTGCCCTTCACCACAAACGATTTGCTAATTGCGTTGTCATTGTTATTTGTCTCAGCAATGACGTTCTGCGGGTCAACGTAAGCGCCTAGGAAATAAGACTGGTCACTCACCCAGAAATCTTCAGTTGCATCTGGAATCGAGACTGTAAATTTGAGTGTCTTGGTTTCACCACCCGCAAAATCGATCGTTGTATCAGTCGGTGCAGAAACGAACATCTCATAATCTTGAGTGTTGGGATCTTGGGAGTTGGGAACAATGTTGCTATCCCGTGAGATGTAGAAACTAATCGGCACATCCTGAATTGCTGTCGTCGGGTTGTTGTTTTTAACTTTTACCTCTAGCTGAATCGAGATTGGGTTAGTCCCTAAAGTGACCTCAGTAATAGGATTACTCGACATATTCAAAATTCTGAACGAATCTGCAATTACTGACAGATTCACCAGATTAGCGGCGACAGTCGAAAGATTCAGGTTATAAGGAGTACCACCAGTCGTTGTTGACCGCACTCGAACAAAATATGTACCTGTTTGCTCAGCCAAAAAGCCGTCACTGATAAAGTTGGGAACCTGGGCAGAGTTTACGGAGTTGTCATACACCGTCTCTAGATCATCAATAACGCCGTTGTTGTTTTTATCGTGAATTAATTGGATGTTTACTTGCCCGTTATACTGCGACAAACCGACCTTAACGGTGCTAGCAGCCCCAACCTTGAACCGATAAAAATCGTCCTGATCACCAAGGCGACCAACCGTTTCATTATAAGAAACAGTCGAAGTTGAAACCGTTCCAATATCGAAGGCTGTGTTCATCGTGTTGCCACCTAAGTCAGCAACGTTGGCCTTCGGTGCACTATCAACAATTTCCCAGGTGTTGTCGCTAACAGTGGTAAATTGTTCACCACTGACCATTCGATTGTTATTCATGTACCACACAAAGTTCAGCGCGGTATTTCCTCCATAAAACCGCCAGAGCAGATCGGGGTTACCATCTCGGTTAAAGTCGCCAACTCCTTCCATTCGCCATCGCTGGTCTTCTAACTTATTGCTACCGTTGGTATCAACAAGAAAAAGCCCAGAGGTAAAATTATTTTTGTTCATGTACCAAAGATAATTTTCCCCGTTGGTTGTGTTGCGCCAAGCTATATCTAGATTGCCATCCAGGTTAAAGTCAGCGACGCCTGTAATTGACCAAACAGGACTCACAAGCCCACCAGATAGAATATTTGGGGCAAAACCGATTGAGCCTTTGTAAGTAACACCATCCATCTGCCAAATGCTAGTGTTACCTGTGGTTACGTTGCGCCAAATTATATCGGCCTTGCCATCACCAGTAAAGTCACCTGCACCAGCAATGCGCCAACCTGAGCTAATAGGAATCGCAGGGATACTTGCGTTAGCTTTGATCTTATTGTTTGCATCGAGCAGCCAGATAACATTGCCTCCCGATGTAGTGTTGCGCCAAGCAATATCAGAAATACCATCCCCATCAAAATCGCCTACGGCTTCAGCGCGCCATTCTGGGTAAGGCAAGTACGTAACGGCATCGAAACCTTGATAAGCAATGCCATCCATTTTCCAGACGAAAACACCACCATTACTAGCGCTGTAATTACGCCAAATAATATCGGAGCGATTTTCAAACCCCTGAACCTTAAAAGAGTAAGCCGAAGAGCCTACTTCTGCATCGTTATGGATCCGAATGTAATAGGTGCCAGCATTTAACCGATCTAATAGGATCGCATCTGCTGCAGCGCCGGTATTGGCAGAGGAATATAACAGGTTATTACCTGAATCCCGCAGTTCTAAATCGGCGTTACCGTTCTGAGGGCTGAGGCTGATTGCAATACCACTACTACGGCTCCAGTTCAGACGATAAACATCTTGCCGATCTGTGGCGTCAAGACTGTAACTAGAGTCGCCGCCAAATGTTTGAGCGGTAGGTGAGTAATTGATCGAACGTTGTGTCGTGGAGTAGCTATTGTCGTTAAGCGTGTCAGCCATGGCTTTCATCTCTTTCGGTAGCAAGATTTAGGATTCCCACTGTCAAGCTTGTTACACGCAGCCGATTGAGAAATTTACATAAACTTTGCGTTATGTGAGTTTTCTACTGATTAGGTTACGGATAATTACGGACGATGAAAAAAAAGTAGGAATGTTGGACTAAGTATCCTCATTGCTCAAATTGGCAAAAGACTAGATGAAGCTTTTAGAAAGTAAGCTAGGTGCGGCTAAAAGTACGGGAACTATTTAAGTAGTGGCAAGTTCAAATGTTTAAATTTTTATTTCGCCGCCGCTCTTTCTAGGATAGTTACGTATTTTCCGATTTATTAGGCTGTATGGTGTTTATCTCAGCATCATCTGGAGGTTTATGTTGTCTGAGTTATCTCAATGGACTGTTACGAATCACACCTTGTTCCCTACGGCTTTGCATGTATTTCGCTTGCATGACTACGAGGGGCTTAACCAGGAGTTATTAGCTCTGATTTATGGGTTGCAAGAAGTTGACCCAGGTCGGATGGCTTCTAATGTTTTGGGTTGGCATAGCAAGGTCAACCTGTTTGAGTTGCAAGAAATGCAAGGATTTAAGGCGATTGTTGATCAGGCGATCGCAGAAGTTGCTGCATCTATTGGTTATGACGGTGTAAAAATTGCAGCTGCTAACTGCTGGGCCAATATCAACCCTAAATATGCCAGCAACAAGATTCACGATCATGCAAATTCTCTCTTTAGCGGCGTTTACTACGTCCAAACAAATGAGAATTGTGGCAACCTCATGTTTTACGATCCAAGAGAAGCTCGCACGTTTTATAAACCCTCTGTTCACGATTACACCGCTTACACGGCTGACGCGATCGCGCATGTTGCTGAAGCAGGTCTATTACTTATTTTTCCAAGCTGGCTAAAGCATGGTGTTGAACCGAACTTAAGCGATCGCGATCGTGTAAGTATTAGCTTCAATTACGTCTTCCAGTAGATACCAACGATCTTCGTAGCAGGATAATTAATTTGCAACTGTAACCATCTTTTTAAGATTTCTTTCATTCACCTGTTAGATTGCTGCTACCAATAATGGCAAAACCTCGTAAGCTGGAAGACTTTATAGCGCTTTTGCAAGTCGCTCGTGCTGAGCCAACTTCAGAAGCCAGTCTAAACAGCCTGCAAACAGTGCTGGGTAGCAAGTATGGGGTTGCCGTTGCAAAAGCTGCCGAGTTAATCGGCCAGTTAGAACTAAGGCCATTGATTCCACAACTTGAGGCGGCCTTTGACCGTTTTTTGGTCGATGGTGTTGAGCTTGACCCTGGGTGTCGAGCCAAACGGGCGATCGCGGAAGCCCTCTACCGTTTAGGCGCAAGCAATGAAACCTTATTTTTACAAGGCATTCGCTGCATCCAAATGGAGCCTGTTTGGGGTGGGAGGCAAGACACCGCTCCACCTGTGAGAAATGTCTCAGCCCTCGCGTTGGTGCAGATGCATTACTCCCTTGTGATGGTTGAGCTAGCCGATTTACTTGCCGACCCGGAGCCAGAAGCCCGGATTGGTGCAGCTCGCGCGATCGCATACGCCAGTCATGATCAGGGTGTGCCGTTGTTACGACTACGGGTCAAAGTGGGAGACACACCTCCAGTATTGTGTGAGTGTCTGATTGCCCTTCTGGCTTTATCACCCGAAACATCCTTGCCTTTGGTTAAGCAGTTTTTAGAGCGCAGTAACGTCGATAGCCCTGAAGCGATCGCGCAAGCAGAAGTCGCCGCCTTAGCGTTGGGAGAATCCCGTTTGCCAGCAGCATTTGATCTGTTAACAACCTGGTGGCAAACCCTCCGGTCTACCCAGTTGCGGCAGAGTGGGTTATTAGCCATCTCAACCCTGCGGCAACCCGCTGCAATTCAATTTTTGCTGGTGCTGGTAGCAGAAGGCAATCGGCAGGATGCAAGTGCCGCTTTGAAAGCCCTGCAGATCCATCGGCAAGATGCGGCATTGTGGCAGCGTGTTGTTCAAACAGTGGATCAACGTGAAGATATTCGTTTACAGCTTTGATCTCACTTCGTTACACTAAGCAACAGTGTCAATTACGTTTATCTTCCATTATGTCTGCATCGACTGTTGCGATCGCCCACGCAATGGATACTCATTCATTTGTTTACACTCCACCCTCTGCGGCTCAACACGCCCGTCGAATTTTAGTAAAACCGAATCTAGGTTATCCTGTAGGGCCGCCAGCAACGGTTAGTATGACCGTGTTGGGTAAAGTCTTACAGGGTTTACGAGCCGTTAATCCCACTGCTGAGATTTTGATTGTTGAAGGTGTCTGTTCGGCTGTTTCGTTACCCAAAATTGCTGAGCGTAACGGTTTGTATGCGCTCTTGGATGACAAGATGCAACTATTAGATGCCGACGAATTGCCGTTAAAAGAATATCTCAATCGATCGCCTCAGCCCGCCCGCTTTAAAGCGATGCTGGCCCCAGCTTTGCTCGAAGAGGTCGATTGTCGCATTTCTGTAGGTGCATTGAAGCGAACAATTTTGAAAGATGAACCGCTGATCTCCGCATCCCTCAAGAACCTATATGGCTTGTTTCCTCGCGCCCACTACAAAGCTCGTAGCGCAAAATCACGGGGTCAACTGCATCGCCCCTCTGTCCCACTCGTGTTGCAAGACGTTTACTTTACGATCGGGCACTTATTTGAGGGTGCGGTTGTGGATGGCGATCGCAAATTTCATAGCGTGGATTGGCAACCTGATCGAGGTCAGTCAGTCGCACTTGGCAAAGTTTTTTGGGGAGAAGATCTGGTCGCCGTTGATCGGCTTGCCTGTGAAGTCGGCAGCGAACCATTGCCAGCCTACCTCGATAAAATTGAGCATCTACGTCAGGCTTTGATGTGAGAGCTAGACGCAGATGCCCCCAAATCAGTAACAAACAGCTAGTTCAGCGAAAGTTGCTTGAGATCAGTTTTACAAGTCTCTAACATGCGCAGATCATTCTTGCTGACATTTTGCAGACGTTGAAACCCTTCTAGGTTCAAAGCAGGTTTCGTCGGGTTGGCACCAGCAATATTGGAAGTACGCTCAAGCGCAATTTCAAACGGGTTCGTACTGCGATCGTAGCTGTTAACGACCGTTAAAGACAGCTGATCAACCTCAAACTGACCTGCGGCACAGTCAAATGAAGAGCGCGGCATGTATAAAGCCCCTGCAACTTTGCCTTGACTGACTTCAAATACAAAATACCCTTTGCCAATTTGGTCAGGCTGAGCAGACTGGCCGTAGAGGTAAACACCATCAGGAAGTGCTGTCAAACTGGCAGAAGACTGGTTAGAGGGCTGGGCAACAGCATTGGCAGCCACTCCAGAGAAGCTTTGACCGACAACAGCAGCGCTCATCAAAAGTGAAACCGACAAAAACGGTTTAACTAACTTTTGAACAGCATTGTGAAATGTGGACTTGATGTCGAAATTCGGTTGACGATTCATCTCACAATCTCCTCTGTGCCCAAGATAGATGTACAGCTTTATCGAAAATTAAGAGTGATTAACCAGGTAATTTTGAGTTAATCAACTAGAAAAAATAGATACAAAAAATTGACTCTTAAGCAGATGCTTAAAAACCCAAAAGTTAACTTGCATGAAGTGAGGAGCCGTTAAAAACTACTGCTTAGCAAAGGGAACGCCGAACAAGTAGAAAGGTTACAACCTAATTATCAAAGAAATGGAGAACTGAAACTTCGCCCAATTGATTGATCTCTTTTGATGCTTTTGCTATTGCTTGGGGCAGAGATCAAACAGTACGAACTACTTATTACCAATTAGGGCTTCGCAAGACTCAGTCCTTCTTTCTTTATCAAACCATTAATGGAAAACATACACGATTACAATTAGTGACAGTTTGAGGGTTGGCTATGAAGTTTCATTCACAACAGGGCATAGGGATTCCAGAAAATTCAAAAAGTAATTTGTACTTCTTAAATACAATCCACATCAACGCTGCCCAACACACTGCTCTAACGGGAAACACCAGCTTAATTGAACTGCCTTGAAAGCCATGTTAAATATGACCCAGCACTCACTCAGGCTGACCAAATTTATGGTTAACCTAATCGCTTCGTTAACTGTTTAAGGCAGCACAAAACCAACTGTGAATATTCTGGGGTTTATTCTTCTTCTACCAGATGATCAAGATCACCGTTTGAACGTGAGTTTTAACTGAAGGCAATTTGTGATGAAACTCTTGCCTTAAGCCGCGATCGCCCAATCCTTAGCCCATGCTAAAATTTGGTGGACACGTTCGAGCGTCGAGGCTTCGCTGTAGAGACGCAGCACTGGCTCCGTGCCACTAAAGCGAATCAACAACCAGTTGCCGTCTTGTAAGCGAAACTTATAGCCATCTGCTGTGTTGCAATCTGTTACAGAACTGCCTGCAATCTCAGTAGGCGGTTGGGTCTTTAACTGCTCTAGCAAGCGTGCCCGTACATCCATACTGGCCAGGGGCAGGTCAATCCGATCATAGCTAGAGAAGAACCCCGTTCGCTCCTGCAGATTACGATAAAGGTCACTCAAGTCTTTACCGGATGTGACAACCGCCTCTAGCACATACAGCGCTGACAGCAGGGCATCGCGCTCAGGAATATGGTGCCCGTAGCCAATGCCACCGGACTCTTCACCGCCCAACAAGACCTTCGCTTCCAACATGCGATCGGCAATGTACTTATAACCAATCGGGGTTTCATGCACTGGCGAGCCATACAGTGCTGCAACTTTGGGCATCAAGTCAGAACCGCTAATGGTTTTAACCAACTCTCCCTGGTAACCGCGATGGGCTGACAGATGCTCGATCAAAATGGGGATCAAGACCTGTGAGCTGAGAAACTCACCCCGCGAATCAACCGCAGCAATGCGATCGCTGTCTCCGTCAAACACTAGACCAACACTGAGTTGCGCTGAATTCTCAGCATGATATTGCCGCATCTGCTCTAGCAGGTCGGGCAGGTACTTGGGCAAAGGCTCCGGTGCGCCACCACCAAAGAGGGGATCGCGATCACTGTTTAGTTCTCGAATCGGCGTACCCAGCAACCGCTCTAGCCCTGTTGCCGCCGCTCCATGCATTACATCGGCAAAAACGGTGAGCTTCCCTTGCGCGATCGCGGCTCGAATGGGCGCAACATCCACCTTCTCACGCAGCCCTGCACAGTAGCTGGCCCAGGGATCAAAGGTCTGAATCGTACCCGACTGCGTCACGGTGGGCAATTCCTTGTTAAACCAGGCTTCGACCTGGTGCGTCACTTCAGGCGGCACCGACCCCCCAAAAGCACTTTTAATTTTCAAACCGGAATAAGCTGCGGGGTTATGGCTGGCAGTAATTACCAAAGCCCCCAAAGCATTTAACTGTTTTGCCGCCCAACTAAACGCAGGCGTTGGCGCATACGACTCCGAAAGGAGGACATCAAACCCGGCAGCGGCAACCGACTCAGCCACCGCGCGGGCAAATTCTTCTGATAAAAAGCGGCGATCGTAGCCAACAATCACGGTGCGATCGCGCTGGGGGTCGCCATACACCTCATCCAACACGTAAGCCGCTCGCGGTGCGACAAATTGAACCCGGTCAAACGTAAAATCTGCCGCGATAACCCCTCGCCAACCATCTGTACCAAACTTAATCGTGTCCGCTTTAACCGATGCGGGAGAGGGATGACTCATGCAGACGACCTCACAACAATTTTTGAAAATTTCAAACCACTTCTACGAGTTTATTCGCAGTCCCATTGCATACGCCAGTAGCAAGCTGACAATTCCTACAGTCTTTTGCCGAATCAGTCAGACTGGTTCATCGAATGTTTACAAATCTACATTCAGCTTTCTGAGAAGCCCGTAGGAGGATAGAAAGGCACGAAGCAAACCAGGCTATGTTCAAGACCAATCAACGCATCGCAATTTTGTTGCATGAAGGAATTTTAGGGACGCAAGGCAAAACAGGGCTAGCTATGCTGCGGTTTAGCGAAGCGGAGATCGTTGCCGTCATCGATCGCGAATGTGCAGGGCAATCACTCACCGACCTCACCGGGATTCCGCGTGACGTTCCCATCGTCGCTTCAGTCGAGGTCGCGCTGTCCTACCAGCCCGATGTGTTGGTGATTGGCATCGCCATTCTAGGTGGAGTTCTTCCGACTGACTGGCGGGCAGAAGTCAAACAGGCGATCGTGGCGGGTCTATCGATCGCCAACGGATTGCATACTCGCTTGAGTCTCGACGCCGAACTGAACCAACTCTTGCAACCCAACCAGTGGATTTGGGATGTGCGCCAGGAGCCACCCAACCTCCCCGTTGGAACAGGTGCCGCGCGACACCTGAGTTGCAGGCGGGTGCTGGCCGTTGGCACCGATATGGCAGTCGGCAAGATGTCAACCAGCCTGATTTTAGATAAGTTGGCGCGGCAACAGGGACTGCGATCGCACTTCTTGGGCACCGGGCAGGCAGGAATTCTGATTTCAGGCGACGGCATCCCTTTAGATGCGATTCGGGTTGATTTTGCAGCCGGAGCCGTGGAACAACTGGTGATGCGTTACGGCCATGAGGCTGATATTGTATTTGTTGAGGGGCAAGGTTCGCTACTGAATCCGGCTTCAACTGCAACACTGCCTTTGCTGAGGGGTTCGCAGCCAACGCATCTGGTTTTAGTTCACCGGGCGGGGCAAACCCACATCAGTCGCCATCCTGACCTCAAAATTCCCGCATTAAATGCAGTGGTGCCATTGTACGAGTCGTTAGCAGCGGCGACGGGCATGTTTACCCCGGCCAAAGTTGCCGCGATCGCACTCAACACCCATCACCTCGATACACCAGCCGCTCAAGCAGCGATCGCGCAAACTCAGGCAGAGACAGGTCTGCCCTGCACTGACCCAATTCGGTTTGGGGGCAATCTCATTTTGAATGCCATCCTGGGGAATTAATAAGTCAGGCAAAAGTGCTTCGATTACTATCTAGTAGTTCACCAAAAGAACTTTGCAGGGTCGATAATGACTGAGCCATTGGTTATTGGTCATTGGTCTTCTCTACCTGACAAAGTTGGCTTGGCAGACCACTAGGCATCGCTGATGATTTACTGGTAGGGAAAAAGAGATGGAAAGGCAAACAGACCGCGTTCAACTCACGTTCTACTACGTCAACGGGCAGACTGAGTCTTATTACGTGCATGACCCGATTGAGGCCAATGCAATTCACCAAGAAGTGCAGCAAGAGATGCGGCGCATGCTCGACCAACATTGGTGGATTTTGCATTTAGCTGAACAGACGGTTTATGTGAATACCGCTAACATTTTGAAAGTAGAAATTCGCCCCTCAATCAACCGAATCTCAGGCGAGGGTGTGTTTGATAATGCTGAACGCATTACCGCGCTCAGTCGTGCGCATATCACCAGTTAGAAGGTAAATCACTCAAGTTATGACTCAACCGCTTGTCAGCCTGCTCAAGGCTCAGTCTTACGATCGCGACCAATTACGAGCTAATTTAGAAACCTTATTGGCTCCAATGGGTGGGATGGCGGCCTTTGTCAAACCGGGCGATCGCGTTCTACTCAAACCCAATTTGCTAACCGGAGCGCGACCCGCCAAGGAGTGTGTGACTCGCCCCGAAATCGTCTACTGTGTTGCCCAAATGGTTTATGAAGCAGGCGGTAAACCCTTTATGGGTGACAGTCCTGCCTTTGGCAGTGCCCAGGGAGTTGCCAAAGCGAATGGCTATACAGCCGTGCTGGATGGGCTTGAGTTGCCGATGGTTGAGTTTCGTGGAAAACGGTATGAAACCGTCAGCGCTGAGTTTAACCACTTGCGTCTCTGCAAAGAAGCAATGGATGCCGATGTGGTGATCAACTTGCCGAAGGTCAAGTCTCACGTTCAACTGACGCTGACGATGGGGGTCAAAAACCTGTTTGGCTGTGTCCCCGGCAAGATGAAAGCCTGGTGGCACATGGAAGCAGGGAAAGATCGCGATCGCTTTGGAGCCATGCTGGTTGAAACCGCACGCGCCATTAACCCCGACCTGACCATTGTGGATGGCATTGTTGGGCACGAGGGCAACGGCCCCAGCGGGGGCGAACCCCGACGCTTGAATGTGTTAGCAGCATCCCCCAACGTGTTTGCGCTAGACCGGGCGTTGGTTGAGATTTTGCAGGTCAATCCCGCGCTGGTGCCAACGGTGGCCGCCTCACAACGGTTAGGCGTTTGCCCAGACCTGGAGATGATTCAGTTCCCGCTTTGCGCCCCAGAGGAGTTGCAACTTGCCGACTGGAAGCTACCAGACAACCTGGTGCCAATCGATTTTGGTATGCCCCGCGTGATCAAATCGACCTTTAAGCACCTCTACATTCGCTTTATTAAGGAGCCGATGAAAGCCTACGCCGGACGTTAAGGCGTGATTGTGCTGAGTCCCTCAATTGTTGCCCAGACCCTTGGATGGATGAAACATCTAGAGTCTGGGCTTTTAATTTGATTGATTCTGACTGCTACTCATTGTGCAATCCAATCGTTTGCGATTTCTTTTTGCCCAGCGATTGAGTAGAACAGCGATCGCACAACCCCTTAAAATTGGAAAATTCTTACTGTTTGAAACGTGAATGCATAATCATCGGCGATCGCGGTGAAGATACAATTAGCCGCTATCCCATTTGATTGGTGCTGAGCTTCCATTTGATTAGGATTTAGACAGAACAAACATCCTAATTAATGACCTTTTCAATTTTGTTTTGTTGTTCATCAAAAACAGCTTATGACTCACTCCACCGATATTGCCGCCCTCGCCCGCCTAATGGCAGCAGATTTTAGCAATCAGGCACAAGCATTTGAAAACCCACCCTTTTTTGCTCATATTCGGGTGTGTATGCGCCCACTGCCGCTGGAGCTGTTAAACGGCGTTAGCTTTTTAGTTGAGCAAGCTTACGATTATGCTCTCAGTGATCCATATCGGGTGCGCGTGATTAAACTAATTACAAAGGATGGGGGCATTGAAATCGAAAACTACGTCATCAAGGGTGAAGAAAAGTACTACGGTGCCTCAAGAGATTTAAACCGATTGCGTCAGATCACAGCCGACGAATTAGAAAAATTACCAGGCTGTAATATGCAGGTTGAGTGGACAGGGGAAGGCTTTAAAGGCAAAGTTGAGCCAGGCAAAGCTTGCATGGTTGTACGAAAAGGAAAAACCACTTATCTTGATAGCGAATTTGAGATTGATGACAAGGTCTTTATCAGTCGCGATCGCGGGCGTGACCCCGAAACCGATGAACACGTTTGGGGTTCAGTTGCAGGGCCGTTTGAATTTGTTCGCTGGGCTAGCTTTGCAGATGAGGTAAAAGTTTAATCTATGTACGATATGCTGCTGCGTCAGTGCCGTTTGCTGGAGCGAGACGGCACGATATCTGAGGTTGATATTGGCATTGAGTCTGGTTTGATTTCTGAAATTGCCCCGCAGCTTCTTCGTCCTGCCAAAATTACCTTAGATTTGCAGCAGCGTCTTGTTAGCCCTGCCTTCGTCGAATCCCACATTCATCTCGACTCGGCTCTCACCGCTGGGCAACCCCGGTGGAATCAAAGCGGCACGCTATTTGAGGGCATTGAGATTTGGGGCGATCGCAAACAATCACTGTCACTCGAAGACGTTAAGACCCGCGCCATTGAAACCTTGAAGCAGCAAGCCCTGCAGGGTACTTTGTGGGTACGTAGTCACGCGGATGTGAGTGAGGCCAGCTTGACTACATTGCAAGCCCTGCTTGAAGTACGCGAAGCGGTCAAAGATTGGATCACCCTGCAAGTTGTCGCCTTTCCGCAAGACGGGATTTACAGCAACTCCACGAATGAAGCCCTGCTTGAAAAAGCGATTGACATGGGAGCCGATGTGGTGGGTGGCATTCCCCACTACGAATTGACGCGCGAAGATGGTGTGCGATCGCTCCACAAGATTTTTGATTTAGCAATCCAGCACGATCGCTTGATCGACATTCACTGCGATGAGATTGACGATGACCAGTCGCGATTTTTAGAAGTGGTGGTGGCTCAGACCATCAAAACCGGGTTGGGCGACCGCGTCACAGCCAGCCATACCACTGCGTTTGGCTCCTACAACAATGCCTATGCCGTCAAACTGCTGGGTTTTCTGCGCCGCACTCAGATTAACTTCATTGCCAATCCGCTGATTAACATCACTCTGCAAGGGCGTACCGACACCTACCCCAAGCGGCGAGGAGTCACCCGTGTCAAAGAGTTGTGGCAGCAAGACGTAAATGTCAGCTTTGGGCATGACTGTGTGCAAGACCCCTGGTACACGCTAGGTACGGGCAGCATGCTTGATGTCGCACACATGGGACTGCACGTTTGCCAAATGACTGGCATCGACGAGATGAATGCCTGCTACGACATGATCACCTGGAATGGTGCCAAAACCCTCAACATTGCAGATCAGTACGGTGTTGAGATCGGCAAAACCGCCAATTTAATTGTTCTCGATGCCAGCGATCGCTATGATGCTCTCCGTCGTCGCCCCGTTGTGAATTACGTCATCTCACGCGGAAAATTGCTCTGCCGCACCGAGCCACCCCGCAGCATGTGGAATGGCACAATCTAACGAACTCTGGAGCGCAGCTACGCTTTAACGAATTTACCGATCAGGGCTTGGCGAATTCGACCGATCGCGCGATCGCTAATTTCAGCAAAGCTCATGTCGCCCATCAGAAGCTGCGTTGCCATACGAGAGCCATAGGGATGTTTTGCCATAACGCGGAAGGCAATGCCTGGATACTGATAGAAGAAACCTGCCAATCGCAGAGAAGCATTAAAGTCAGGCGCAAATTCAGCGTGAATGAGATCGCTATATACCTTTGTTTTGTCATCAATCACTGACTGCGCCGCAATCGCACCACTCTTTATCGCGTGCAAAATACCATCACCGAATAGCGGATTGATTAACCCAGCGGCATCTCCCGCTAACAACACCTTGCCATCTGCCGTCTGGAGTTTGCTTTTGCCCGTCCAGATCGGCAGAGGATGGGCATGAAATCGCAGTTTCTCAGATGAAAAGGGAATCTGGAGTGCTTTCAAATAATCGGCAATCACCCGCCGCAACAACCCAGGCACTTCGCGATCGCTATACACAGACTTGCGACTAAACCGAAACACGCCCGCCCCCACATTCAGATGGTCGCGTTTAGGAAAAATCCAGGCGTACCCATTTTTGACGACTGCATATTCCAAATGGGCAATCTCTGGGCGCAGATAGGGGTGATCGCCTTGCCATTCGTAGGGCAACTCAATTTCCATTGCCAGCCCCAACGGGGCCGATCGCTGCAAATTGACCGACTGAGCCGTAACACTGGTTGCCCCGTCTGCCCCAATCACAGTGTTTGCAGTAGCCACAAAAGGATGACCCGATTTGAGACCCCGCGCCGTTACCCGCACGCGATCGCCCTCAACTTCAACCGCTTGCACAACGAGGCCATCTTGCAAATCTGCACCTGCCTGCACTGCCTGGTTTGCTAGCGCCGCATCAAACACCGAGCGTTGCACCATCCAAATTGACAAAAGACGTTTCGTACCAGGCGGATTGATCAAACCGAGATAAGCGTCATCAAACTTCCAGGTGTGGCGAATCTGGGTTACATCGCTTTCGACAACTGCGTCAGGGGCTAACTCATAGAGCAATGACTGCACCGATAGGGGCATACCGCCCCCACAGGTTTTGTGTCGGGGTAAAGGATATTTTTCAAGTAATGCAACCTTTAATCCTGCTGCTGCTGCTATGGTTGCGGCTGTCGCACCCGCCGGACCCGCACCACACACAATCAGGTCATAATGCATTCCACACTCCACACAACCGTGTTTAACAAGACGCTAAAAATGAACCGCTTTGAATCAACGTTAGAACAGCATAGCGAGTTTAGGCGAACTCAACAGACAGCAAAATCTCGCTTTAGGTTTGATTGATCTACGTCCTAAAGCTGATTTTCCTGGTGAACGCGATTTCTAAGCTAAAGGAGTTGAAAAAGTTTTCAACTGGATAAGAAGGCTTTTTTGTAAATCAGTTATCTATAAAACTTTTTAATCCGTAACATTGTTTATCATGGAGTTAAGTTTTCTTTGCTCCTCCTGCCATGAATTACCTTTTTGGAATCATTCCAACCCCGACTCCAATGGAGTCTCGTTCACTTGTGTATGACCTGAAGACGCGGCTTGACTGGGGTGAACCTGGTCTAACCATTGTTGATGTGCGCGATCGCTCCCTGTTTAACCAGAGTCACATTACAGGTGCAATCTCACTTCCTCTCTCAGAGTTAGTCAACCGCGCGCTTAAGAGCTTGCCCCTCAATCGTGACATTTACGTTTACAGCGACACTGATGAAGAAGCCGCCGAAGCAGCGAATCTTCTACGCAATGTTGGTTATCGCCAAGTCTCTGAGTTACGGGGTGGGTTGGGCGCATGGAAAGCGGTCGGCTTCCCGGTAGAGGCAATTTGTCTGGTGGGCAACTAGTTTTTTTGTACTGACGAGTTGTTAAACTAGTAGGGCAGATCTTAGCAAGGAGCTTTTTCGCTTGCTGGTGCTGTCGATACCGAAACCTCGTCTCAGAGATTGATCCATGTGTGGTCGGTTTAGCCAAACGAAACAAGCAGATCAGTTAGCAACAACCTTTCGGCTAACGACGACACCCGATTGGCAACCCCGCTATAACCTGGCCCCGACGCAACTCGTTCCAGCTTTGGTGCAGGCTGAAGGCTCTCTCTGGCAGTTTCAAAAGCTGCGGTGGGGTCTAATTCCAAGCTGGTCAAAAGATCAGGCGATCGGGGCACGGTTGATTAATGCACGGGCTGAAACGGTGGCTGAGAAACCTGCCTTTCGTTCGGCCTTTCGGCAACGGCGATGTTTGATCCTGGCAGATGGCTTTTTTGAATGGCAAAAGCAGGAAAAGAGAAAGCAACCTTTTTACTTTCGGCAACCCTCTGGTCAAAGCTTCGCCTTCGCAGGCCTGTGGGAGTCCTGGAAAGGTCAGGATGAGGTCATCCACTCCTGCACAATTTTGACCACCGAGGCGAATCACTTGATGGCACCCGTTCACAACCGCATGCCAGTGATTATCTGCGCAGCCGACTACGAAACCTGGATTACACCGACCACCCCTCCAGACTCACTCCACAGTTTGCTCCAGCCGATCGCAGACGATTTTCTAGAAAGCTATCCGGTGAGTCCGGTTGTGAATACACCTAAGAATGATGAGCCTACCTGCATTGAGCCAGTAGTTGTTCAGTAGGCTATCGTCGTCTTTTCACCCTGATTTGCCAGGAAATTGCGGGGCAGATTGCCTCCTGCCTCCTGCAAAGTTTTAGGAGGATTGCCCGTCGCGGCGGCCTAACTCGTATACACCACAACCGATACAGGCAAGAATGCCGAGGCTAATTGTCCAGCTCTGCCCCAAACTGCGTGTGATGAAAAAGGCACAGAACCAACCCGTCAGAAGAAAGGGCACAATGCTGAGAAACGATGCATAGAAGGAGTTTTGCAACTCTCTAGCTTTGCGGGTGCGCTCAAACTCAGCTTCAGAGGTGTAGAGCGATCGCTCAGCAAAGTTAAACCACCGCGTTAACTGCTCACTCACCCATTCTGTAATGGGAAAAAACCCCAGGTAAAGCGCCAACGACCAGAGGCTAACCGCCGCGATCGCTGGGGCACTGATCGAGATTTGAAACGGGAAGAGGTCGTTGAGCATAAACATGGGGGGCAATCTGAGAGACAGTTAGAAATCTTCGCGGAGCTTAACTGATCATTATCTTTTTTCTCAGATTCTGCAATGTTTCGAGCTGTGCCTGACCGTTAAGCCACGGGAACGGTGTTCAACAACTCTCGAATCAACGCTTGAGTGCGCTTACCACCCGCTGCAATCATGCGGTGCGGCAACACGTGCGGTGCAAGTTTTTTCACATCATCAGGAATCGCATAGTCGCGGTTTTCAATAAAGGCATAGGCTTGCGCCGCCCGTTGCAACGCTACAGTGCCTCTAGGACTGATGCCCAACACAATATCTTCTGGGCGATCGCGGGTCGTGCGCACCAGGTTCAAAATGTATTTCTGCAATGATGCCTCTACCTTGACCTGAGCCGCCAGCCGTTGCAACTCTTGCACTTCTTCGAGCGAGATGCAGGGTTGCAAGTCTTCAATGGACTGGTCTGACTGCAACCGCTCCAGCATTTGCAACTCCTCAGCTTCACTGGGGTAGCCCAACGAGAGCGACAACGCAAACCGATCCATCTGGGCCTCTGGCAAGGGAAATGTGCCTTGATACTCCACTGGGTTTTGCGTGGCGACCACAAAAAATGGACTCGGCACCTTACGCGTCACACCATCCACCGTGACCTGGTGTTCTTCCATCACCTCTAGCAAGGCGGATTGAGTCCGGGGGGTGGCTCGGTTCACTTCATCGGCTAACAGCACATTGGCAAATACTGGCCCCGGCATAAACTCAAACTCGCCGCTGCGCGGATTCCAAATATTGGTGCCAGTCACATCGGTCGGCATCAAGTCAGGTGTACATTGCACCCGTTGAAACTTGCCATCAATCGACTTTGCCAACGATTTTGCCAGCAAGGTTTTACCAACTCCCGGCACGTCTTCTAACAGAATATGTCCACCCGACAGCAAGGCAACCATGACCAGCCGAATCGACTCTTGCTTGCCGACAATAACCTTACCCAAATTGTCAGATAACCGTTGAATGCGATCGCGCATAACCCTCTCCTGCCGTTCTCCCTCCTAGTGTGCCCAGATTTATGGCTGATTGGGGCGATCGCTCGAAAATTGCAACGACGCAAGCGCAATTAGACCGAGTTAGCACCCACCAACAGTTCGCGTGCAACCTGGCAGTCAGTTTCAATTTGAGCTTTCAACTCATCGAGCGAAGCAAACTTTTGCTCAGGCCGCAGAAAACTGACAAGATGCACGGTTAAGACTTTGCCATATAAGTCATCGGCCCAGTCAAACAAATGCACTTCAGCCACTTGTCGATTGCCATCCACCGTCGGACGGTAGCCCAAATTCATCACCCCGATCGCCGTTTGGCTGGATATCATCGCGTCAGACATCGGCAAGTCAAAAATATCGACCCGCACCGCATACACGCCGAGTCGCGGCAAAAACTTTTCGGGTGGAAGTTGCAGATTTGCTGTGGGAAAACCCAACTTGCGTCCCAGTTGCTGCCCCTGCACGACTTCACCCATGAGGGAATAAGCTCGCCCCAACAAATTACTTGCTGTGGCAACATCGCCCCCCTCTAGCGCCTGACGAATCGCGGAGCTGCTGATGCGATCGCCACTCTGCTTTTCTAACGCAGCGACCGTAACCTCGACTCCGTAAGCCTTTGCCATCGCCTGTAAATCCTGGACATGGCCTGTCCGCTGCCGCCCAAAGCAAAAATCAGCCCCAACGCTGATGCGTTTAGCTTGCAAGCCCTTAATCAAAATCTGCTCAACAAACTCTTGAGAAGTCAAATTCGCCAGCTCTCGATCAAACGGCAACAGCACCAGTTGTTCGATATTTAATTGTTTCAACTGAATAATCTTTTCGTTGAGGGGAGTCAGCAGATGCCGCGCTTGTCCGCTAAAAAAGACCTTTGGATGCGGGTGAAAAGTTAGAACAGTCGAACAGCCAAACTGACTCGAAGCGATCGCAGGCAAAATAACTTGCCGATGCCCCCGATGAATCCCATCGAAGTTGCCAATGGCAAGCGATGTTGGCGTTAAAACTGTCTTAAGCGATGAAGTTACCCACACGCTTTACATTCTGACACACTTCTACAACAGCACAAGCACAATCCCAAATTGCATTACCCCTTTACAGGAAAGATTTCCTTGCGCAACGTTTCGGGGAGGGGGAGCGGCGGCTCAATGTGGATCGAGTGACCCTCACGTGCCATCATGCCACCGGGAAAAGCGGCTGCAACTTGCTCGCCCACACGGTCTAAAAAGTCGTCGTCGTGGAGTGGGTCATGGTGAAAGATAACCAGCGTTTTTACATTTGCGGCTTTTGCCAATTTCACCGCTTCTTGCCAGGTTGAATGGCCCCAGCCTTTTTTACTGCTGCGCTCAGAGTGATACTCTTCATCGGTATAAGCAGCGTCGTAGATAAAAACATCCGCATTGCGGGCCAGGTAAAGCACGTTTTCATCCATGTGGTCAGGAAAATGCTCGGTATCAGTCACATACGCAGCCGAGTAGCCACGCCAGTTAACCCGATAGCCGACCGCTTCACCGGGGTGATTGAGCATGGCACTTTCAACAACCACATCATTACCCAGGTCAATCGGCTTACCCACCTTCAACGAATGAAACTCTAGCTTCGCCCCCATAATCTGAAGCGGAACGGGAAAGTTGGGGTGCAACATCTGGTCGTTGAGGCGTTGTTCAATGGTTGCCCCGTTCGGAGCGATCGCACCGTAAATCTGAAAGTGATTACCCGGCACAAAGGCAGGGGTAAAGAACGGAAAGCCCTGAATATGATCCCAATGAGAATGGGTAAAGAAGATATGCCCTTTAACTGGCATCTGGGCTAGAAGAGATTGCCCTAACACACGAATACCCGTACCGCCATCAAAAATGAGCCGATGACCGGCCACACACATCTCGACACAGGGCGTATTACCACCGTATTTCACTGTATGGAGGCCAGGGGAAGCAATGCTGCCACGTACACCCCAGAAATTAACAGTGAACTGGTTTCGCATATTTACCATGAGGTTGTTTCAAATCTTTTTGCGAATGCAGCAGTTGAAGGGTCAACTAGTTCTGCTGACGAACGATCGATTGCACCGATTTTTTTGATGTATAAATGCCCCTTCATGGCAGATTCATAAAAATCCAGAAAAATTTCAGTGATTGGGATCACCCAAACAGGCGATTTTCTAAACTTGATGTTCTATTGGCTACTAATTTTAGACAAATTAGCTCTTTAGGGGGACTTGTTAAAGTGTGAACTGATCAGCCGACTCAATCAGTTCCAGAGCTTTTCTAACAGAAATGGGGCAGCCCCGATCGACTCAAAAAAGCAACAATTGATACCAGAGGAAAAAAGGACTGCATGAGCAACTCATCTCTGAAAACATTTGTGCTTTTTTTCAGTATTCCCTGATTAGATGATGATCGACTACTCTCACTTTGATGAAAATTAATTCGATGGCTGTGCTTGCCTCTCGGTTGGAGCCAGCGTCGAACCCGTCCGTTGCAGCGTGGCATAGAGCAGAGCCGCTGTATCTGCCCGACTCATGAGTTGGTTCGGTCGCAATTGATTGGCCCCCGGATTGGGATTGAGTAAGTTTGCCTTAATCAGAGCCGCTACTTTGCTCCGAGCGAAAGGGGGAATCTGCTCCGCGTCGAGATAGCGCCGCAGCAATGGCGAGGGATTTGGGGGTGGTTGCAGGCGCAGACCCGTCGCGATCGCCATGATTGCTTCTACTCGTGTTAACGACTGTTTTGGCTGAAATCGTTGACCCGGATAGCCATTCATAAAGCCGGCCACGTAGGCTGTCTGAATCGCCTCAGCCGCCCAATAACGGCGAGGCACATCGCGAAACACACGGCGATCGCGAACCGGAGTCAGATTCATCGCTTGATCCAACAAAACCGCAAATTCTGCCCGACTAATTGGCGCATCGGGTCGAAAGGTGCCGTCTTGAAACCCCGTAAAAATCTTCTTCTCAGCTAGCTTAACGATGTAAGGAGCCGCCCAATAATTAGCGGATACATCCTTAAAAGGGGTAGCTACTGCAGTTAAGCCAGGCGCTGGCGTAGACGCTTGCGGCGGTTTTGCAGCGGGGGTAGCCGAGGCGTTTGGTAAAGGCTGGATCCGGGCAGGTTTAGGAGGTGGAGGTGGCACTTGCAACGGTGGCGGCGCAGAGGGCACTGGCAAGAGCTTTAAGGGACTGGGTGGAGGGGCGATCTCTGGTGGTTTGGGCGAAGCTACAAGGCTTGGAGTCGGCACCGCAGGCAATGGCGAGGACTCAGTAAACGAGCGCTGCCAATCTGCAAAATTCAACCCGTTGCGTTGATAAACAGCCCAGGCAAAAATGCCGCCCAATGTTAGAAGGGCAAGCAAAACGGCCAAAATTTCTTCACGGTGACGGTGGCCGCGCTCAGAGGGCTGAGATTCTGGAGGCGGAGGCAGCGACATGATGCAAGATGAGGAAAACAGGTGGTATCAGAAGCGTGTAGAGCGAGGCAACGTCAATCGAACAGGGGCAATCACAGACAGCAGGGGGAAAGCAGACAAGGGAACAGTGCCCAGCTATCAATTTAGCGTTTGATGCTTCGTTCTTTCCCCCAGTTGTTACCTCTAGTTCTAGCCTATACCGTGGCTATGGCTTGCAGATCTAAATTTTCAAGTAGGCGATCGGTGTCAAAATGCTCACTCATCATCTGGTTGATGCAGCGGACTTTAACTGGCTCATTCACCCGCACTTGACCAAAGGCGTTATCTACAATCTCGACGGTCGTTAAGGTGTCGTAGTCAACCGACAAAATTGGGATCTCCAGGTCTTCTGCCCGACTAATCACCGCTTGAGCTGGAGGCATTTGCCCCGTCAAGATAAGGCACTGGGTTGAGGTTTCGAGCGCTGCCAGCTGAATATCGGCGCGATCGCCCCCCGTAATCACAGCCATGTTGCGCCCTTTCCGAAAATATTTGAGAGCAGAGTTGACGTTCATTGCCCCAATACTGAGACTCTCAACCATCAGATCGAGACGATCAGGACGGCACAAAACTTCTGCATTCAGCAGATGCACCAACTCAGCCACACTGACGCTACGCAGCAAGGCACTGCGAGGCATCAAGCCAAAGATTGAAATGCCATGCTGTTCTAAAAAGGGCTTCACCACATCGTGAACTTCATCCACCCGATCTTCGGGAATATCGTTGATAAACACCCCTAACAGGCGATCGCCTAACCGTTGTTTCGCTGACAACAAAGCACCCAAAATCAACAGGCTATGGAAGCGCGCCACCAGTAACACCGGGCTATCAATTAATTCTGAAATTTCTGCCAGAGAAAGACCAAATAAGGTGCCTTCTTCTAAATTGGCGCAGCCTTCGACTAACACCAGGTCAGCTTCAGTAGACTTGAGCGATCGCTGCAGTTCTTCTGGGTAGTTAACCACTGTTTCACCACTGACCTGCTTACGGATGGTCTTTTCATCCAGAAACAGAATCGTGGGTAGCAACCGCTCAGTCGGTAGCTTCAACGTCTCCGCAATAAATTTAACGTCATCATCAACGTCATAGGATTCTGCGCCGTTCCAACACGTGCCCAAAGGCTTGCTATAAGCGATGTCGATACCTCGATCTTTTAACTGTTGGGCAATGCCTAAGATCGTTGCCGATTTGCCACTGTAAGCTTCAGTAGACCCAACCAGTAAATACTTCGCGGACTTTGACACACGCTCACTCCTAGCAGTAACCAGTTTGCATTTACAGGTCGCAATGAATAGAACCTGTCTCTTCATTCTAAGAGCATTGCACCTGAGTCTAGGCGCTTTCTCAACGAGTAACAACAACGAAAGAAGACGTACAACGCTAGCGCAGCCTTCGATTAGGCTAGCTCTCACCGTAGCATCTATATAAAAGTCCTATGACAATCTTTAATTTTGAGGAGCAAAGTTATAGCTGTCATCGAACGGCGTGAGAAATGACAGCTAGCCCAAACAGGCAGCAAAACTGAGATTGACAAACACTTCAGGGCGATCGCGTCAAAGTTCCTGCTATTTATCGACGCTGAGTTCGCTGCTGAGAAATCGGCAACTGATCCCAAAACTTGTTAAAGCGAATGGGGTCAATAATGCGCCAGGCCGCTAGCCCCAACGTCACTAATACAATCAGGGTGACAAACTGCGAAACAATTTGCCCAAGCGAAATAGAGCGGCGGGGAGTGCGACGCTGGGGTGTGCGTTTTGAGCTTTTTGCACTGCTACTTTTTGCCGTGTTCATTGTGCTGGTACCACCACGAGCCGACGTTGACCGACTGGCAGTCGTCGTGCGACTCGTCATCGGCGATCGTGCAGCAGTCGAGGCTCGCCCCCGGCTACTTGCACCAACTGGCATCGCTGAATCGCTCATTGTTCGCATGACTTGTAACTGTTGCGTTACGGCAGGCGGACGACGCTGCGTCCGCATCCACATCATGAAAACCGGTTGAGGAATGCCACACAGGTTGTGGATGTCGAGCATTCGCACTTTTTGCAGCAAGCTCTGGTCATTCGAAACCAGCACCACAAGGCTATCAGGATGGTTGCGCGCTAACCCATAGGAGGTTTGAGCGACCGCTAAAGACACGCGGGCACGATTACTCAAAGTATGCCCTTCAGCAGGTTTCAGGGAGGGGTGAGAGGCGATCGAAGAGGTTTGTCGCCAGCCACTCTCAGGAAAGAAACGACCAAACTCACGCGCGGTGCTTTCAACGGCTGAATCGGTTGCGCGATCGCGTAGAAAATCTAATTCTTGCAGTACCACTCTCGGTACAAAACAACCTCCTACGCGCCCAAAAAGCTGCCATTCACGTGTTTTGCCGCTCAACAGCGCACTACTATCAAACAGAAGCAAAATTGGAGGAAGCACGGAACTCATAGCTTCAATCTCCTTATTTCTAGAGCAGGAGGATATCGCATCTTACCTAGTCCTCCAATCATAATTCGCGATTCGTAAAGCAACGTAACAAAGGTTTCAAAAAGATTTAGAAACCCGACAGTCTTGCAATGCAAGCCTTACCGTATAGGTTTACAGCAAGCTATTGGCAGATTCTTTCTCTGAGGGAAACCTAATGAGTAACATATCGAAATACCGTGTCGTCTGCACCCTTTCTTTTGGAGATATTTACGGTCAAATTATTGTTTGGTTAATCGTCATTTTTATTAGCTTAGCAGCGGCTTTAGCAATGATGGGGGCTAGCAAACCATACTATGCTCTGGCAACCGTTGGCATTATTTTGGTGCTTTCATTGCCCTTTTTGCTGTTCGCATTTGTGACGACCCTGTTAAATCATATCGAGTTGCGAGCATCTGACTCAGTAGCCAAGCCCACAACCTCTGCAACCTCCGTTGCGGGGCGCTCAGCTCAGGCGGCTGGATAAGCTGTTTACTTATTAGAAGCGGGTTGGGTTTCTTACCCTTGGGTGTATCGGGCGTGTCGCATGTAAGTTCTGGTTTTCAAGGCGCGATCGCGAGCTTTCAATCGCTTTGACCGATGCCACCCCAGCAAATTTTATTTGTTAAGCTTCAGCCTACGGGTTCTCTGTCAACTAGCGGAGAACCTTTAGTTTTGGCACTATTTCTAATAGGCGGTCTTGTGTTTTTGAAAAAGCATTGAGCGTTCAATTGATCAAGCGATTGCCGATTCTCATCGTTTCACCCATCAAACTATGATTGATCACGACGTAATTATTGTTGGAGGCGGGTTAGCGGGTTCTCGCGCCGCGCTTGAAATTGTTCGCACCTTCCCCAACCTGAGTGTGGCGGTTGTTGCCAAAACTCACCCAATTCGCGCCCACTCAGTAGCCGCCCAAGGTGGAATTGCCGCCGCTTTGCAAAATGTTGACCCCAACGATAGCTGGAAAGCGCACGCCTTCGATACCGTAAAAGGCTCTGACTACCTGGCGGATCAAGATGCAGTCGAGATTTTAACCCAAGAAGCGCCTGGGGTTGTGCTTGACCTTGAGCACATGGGTGTTCTCTTTTCGCGTTTGGCTGACGGTCGCATTGCTCAACGCGCATTTGGGGGTCACTCTCATAATCGAACGTGTTACGCGGCTGATAAAACTGGGCATGCCATTTTGCATGAGCTAGTCTGCAATTTGATTGCTAAGGGCGTGACGATTTATGACGAGTGGTATGTCACCCGCCTGATTTTAGAAGACGGTGAAGCTAAAGGCTTGGTCATGTACCGCATTCGCGATGGGCAGGTCGAAGTGGTGCGCGCTAAAGCCGTTATGTTTGCCACGGGTGGCTACGGTCGTGTCTACAACACCACATCAAACGACTACGCCTCCACGGGAGATGGTCTATCCATGACGGCGGCGGCTGGCTTGCCGTTAGAAGATATGGAATTTGTGCAGTTTCACCCGACAGGGCTGTATCCCGTTGGGGTACTTATTTCGGAAGCGGTGCGGGGTGAAGGGGCTTACCTGATCAACAGCGAAGGGCGACGCTTTATGGAAGACTACGCCCCCAGTCGGATGGAGCTAGCCCCCCGCGACATTACCTCGCGCGCCATTACGTTAGAGATTCGGGCTGGGCGAGGTGTACACCCTGACGGAACCGCCGGGGGTCCCTGCGTCGTTCTCGATCTGCGCCACATGGGCAAAGAGAAGATCATGAGTCGCATTCCCTTCTGTTGGGAAGAAGCGCATCGCCTGGTCGGGGTAGACGCAGTTTACGAGCCAATGCCTGTGCGCCCGACGGTGCATTACTCAATGGGGGGCATTCCAGTCAATACCGATGGGCGAGTGCGGAGTAGTGCTACTGACTTGACCGAAGGCTTTTTTGCGGCTGGGGAAGCTTCCTGTGTCTCGGTACACGGAGCTAACCGCCTGGGTAGTAACTCACTGCTGGAATGCGTTGTGTATGGTCGGCGGGTGGGGGCCGCGATCGCCCAGTACGTGCAGAACCGCAAGTTGCCGGAGCTAGATGAGCATCGCTACCTCAAAGAAACCGCGCAGCAGTTTCAAGGGTTACTCGACCAGAGCGGCACCTACCGTATTGCCGAGGTACGACAAGCCTACCAAGACTGCATGACCGACCATTGTGGTGTATTTCGCACCGAAAGCGTGATGCAAGAAGGGTTAACTCAACTCAGAGCGATTCAACAGCGCTATAGCCAGGTGCGCCTCGATGACAAAGGCAAAACCTGGAATACAGAACTGATTGAGGCGCTTGAGTTACGTAACCTGATGACCGTAGGTGAAATGATATTGGCATCGGCGTTAAATCGGCGTGAAAGTCGAGGCGCACACTCCCGCGAAGACTTCCCCAACCGAGACGACAGCGAGTTTTTGAAACATACGCTGGTCTACTACTCTCCGGCTGGCATCGATATTCAATACAAGCCCGTAAGCATCACCATGTTTGAGCCACAGGAGCGTAAATACTAGGACGTGACACCGGGCTTGCCAGGTTGGTGTGGTAACAAAACTTGGGGGTAGGATGCATTGCGATCGCTGCCGCATCCTGTAGTTGTGGATTTGTAGATGGGGGGAGAAAATCCCTCCATTTTTGGATCATCGGGGTTGAAACCGGTGCACGAACGACCCAAATCATGGGAGGATCAGCAAAGTTACTTATCTCGTCTGACGCCTGTTATGTCTGAACTCGATCGCCTGCTTTTAATGGCAGAAGATGAACTCACCGAATACAGCACCGATGCCCGCAAAATTGAGAAGTTGCGGAAGAAGATTGCGCTTTCGGTGCCCTATTCACAGCAGCGGCAAATCAAAGAAACCTTGCAGGCAGAGTTGCCGACTGACCCAATCAGCAAGTTGATTTCAGAGCAGCGTCAGACTGTAGCTTTACCCTTTTGGGGCATTGCTGGGTTAGGTCTTTTGCTGGGGATCTCGTTTATGCAGCCCCTCGACTTGATTGCGACCGTTGCAGGTAGTGCAGCCGCGATCGCGATTCAAAAACGGGGTTGGAAGTTAGAAGCCCAAAAACTACTAATCCGCACTCTCGAAGACATCGAAGCGCGGATTAATAACCCTGACAAAGCTTGAAATTAGGCCTTTTTCTGAAAACGTGACAGCAAGCCCTGAACGAAGCCTGGTTGTTTTTGGGCAGGCTTTTCAGCAAGTTGAATTGGCTCATCTTTATATTCTTTCAGACGATAGCCATACTCCAGATTGTTCTGGTTTTTACGCAACACAGGAAACATGCGAAACGCGCCTTGCAGCAATTGTTCTTCGTTGTCGTAAATCGCGTGATTGATCAGGTTAGAACGCTTCACCGCGATCGCTCCCACCGGAAACCAATTCTTCTTATCTTTAATGCGGATGTAGATTTCAAACTCAGGCACGCCATCGGTTTTCATCTCGTCGTACTGCTTACTAGCCGCCGCCCGTTCGACCGCACGCTTCGATGCCTTTGGTTGCGGTTTTGGTGCACCAAATCCACGCTGAGTTGTTGTCATGCATCCATCTCCTAAAACTTATTAATAAAAGTTTACACGATTCTCAGACTTTCTTGGCGACTGAGCGCTAAACCCTTTTTGATTCCTAAAGAACTTCTACAGATTTGAGTTTCAGTCCTGTGAAGTGGGCTACAACAGGTAAACGGAAATTGAGGAGCATGGCATGACGAAGCAGACTCGACGATCGCTGTTGATTGGAGCAGGTGCATGGATGGCAACGGGAAGCTGGGCACTCGCACGCCAACAACGGGCGATCGCGCAAGAAGTTGTCTCAGTCAACACCGTTGAGGAATTTGTCAAAGCCATTCAACCCAACCGGACGCTGCAACTGGCCGCCGGTGAATACAACCTATCGAGTTTGCCAACGGACTTTCGCACAGAGTATGTGCAGTTTAACGAAGTCTTTGATGGTCACGAATTTGTTATTTCCCAGGTCGAAAACTTAAAGATTGTGGGAACGGGCGATCGCGCTACCAAAATTGTGACGAAACCTCGTTATGCCGATGTTTTAGAATTTCAGGATTGCCGTAGCATTTGGCTTGAAAATTTTGAAGCAACTCATTCCCCCGATAAAGGCTCTTGCGTCGGTGGCGTAGTTGCTTACCGTAACTGTCAGGATCTCGTGATTCGAGACGCTATTTTAGAAGGCAGCGGCACAATTGGAATTAATGGTCAGCAGATTAATAAGCTGTTTTGTAGAAATACGATTATTACTGGCTGCACCTATGGCATTTTATGTCTTTCAAACACAGAAGACGTGACATTTCAGGATTGCCAATTCAAGGACAACCAAGAATTTGATCTCGTTTCGGTCTTCAATACAAAAGAGATTCGATTTAAAGACTGCGAGTTTAGCAATAATCAAACTGGTAATGGAGGTTCGAGACCTTATGTTCTATTTAATGTGAATGATAGTGAGCCATTACAACTATTGCGCTGCAAGGTGACAAACAATCGAGTCCAACACTTGTCTCAATCAGCTAACCGATTGAGATTAATTGCGACATCAATTCGTGGCAATCAATTTGACGGACAGCGGACTTACCCAGTGAAAGATCCAGGGCCTTCATTCCCTTACTGCTAGAGCGATCGCTGAATTTCTGTGCTACTGCGATCGCTGCAGTCCCAACCCTTGAATCCGCGTTTTTTTACATGGCAAAGCACATCCTGCTGCAACCTGGGTTAGCACTCTTTTAACGCGCTCTTCCCAACGTCGTGATGTAGAGTACCGCTTCTTCGGGCGGGATACCCAACACCTCATTTACCTGGTCATCAAAGAAACCACCAATGCCACTCACACCCAAACCAAGATGAATCGCAGCTAGATTTAAGCGTTGACCTAAATGCCCCGCATCCATGTGCAGGTAGCGATAGACGCGATCGCCATATTGCTCAACAGCCGTCTTTAGATCCGCTGTCTGAAACAGCACAACTGCCGCATCCCTGCCCAGGTTTTGCCCCAGGCAAAGAAAATGTAACTCACGCCGAAAATTCTTAAACCGGATCTGGCGTAACTCCTGCTCAGCCGGAGCGTAGTAGTAACATCCGTCTTCTAAGCCAGTCACGGCCGAAACAGCGATAAACGTCTCGACTAAATTAAGCGTAAAAAAGTCGGGTTGGTCGTCTAACCCTTGATTGGCGTAGTGGTGAGGCTGGTAGGTAAAGTCTAGTAAAGCTTTTAACTCTTCAATTGTTAGCGACGCACCATTGTATTCACGGGTTGAGCGGCGCTTGAGCATTGTTTCAGGCAAACCAGAGAGGCGATCGCCCCAGTTGACCGGGGCTGTTGTGGCATCGACCTTAAAACAAAACGGAAAATTGTACTTACTGGTCTTATTGAGTCGAGTCGTGCTGGCTCTCCAGGCAGTTTGAGGGGTAGCAGGCATCTGAGTAGCCTGGTGAAAGTAGCCTAAAAATTCACCATCCGTCACGGTGGCAGCTTCCTTCTGACTCGGCATCGGCAACACACAGCCCGTATCTACAATTTCTGTTTGTTCTAACCAGTCCAATAATGGAATGACCGCGATCGCTCCCTCTTCGGCCTCATTGATATAGAGCAACTCATTCACAACGGCATCGGCAAAGCCTCCCACCAAACAAGGGCGAAAGCCACTAATGGCACAGGCCAACTCAACATTGCCAAGCAAATGACCAGAATCTAACAAAATTCGGCGATAAGCGCGGTCTTGATAGCGCCAGGCTGATCGCCAAAACACACCTGTAACAATGATCGCCAAACGGGCTTGCGCCAAAGCCGGATGCCCAAAACACGCCGCTTCTAACTTTTCCCAACTGGGACTCTCCCAAAATTGGACAAGCGAGTGGTCTTTGACTTGATAGTTGTAAAGGCCCGGTGCAAAATAGCGATCGCCCCGTGACACCAGGTAGATTTCAGCCGGGTATAGCCCCCCCGCCGAGGGAGCCGATCTCAAATAATGGGGTTTGCTAACTGTCGAGATCATGCCCGTCACACCATAGCTGCAATACAGCATTTGCGACAACCGCTGCCACCACTGCGCTTCAGCATCTTCTAAGGCGATTGGTGCCCCCTTCTCAATAAAGGGCTTGAGGTCAACCACCTTGCCAATTGGATACTCTTTGTAAGGCGTGGGCTGACGATCCCAATCAAGTGACTGGCTTTTAGTGTGAATCGTGTGGGGGTCGTACTTGGTGTGTTGATGAAACTGCTCAGCGAGTGAAGTAGAAGAATTGGGCATGGTGCGCTTCGATCCAAAGGGTCGCTGTTTCAATCTTGGCACTTGCGATTAGTTTTGGGGGGGCGGTGTCGCTTTCGCTGGAAACAAAGTGGCATCGAAAGCATACAGACGCGATCGCCACACCTCATAACCAGCCCGATTTAGGTGCAAACCGTCGGTAGTTAAATTGGTCGCTAAATCTCCAGAGGTGTCGAGAAAATAGGGAAACAGATCCAAAAACTCCACATCTTCTTCTTGAGCAACGAGTTTGAGGCGATCATTTAAAGCTTGAATCTCTTTGTTGGGCAAGGTTGAGAAGCGTTTTACCCAACGCGGGGTAGTTTCGGTGTGGGGCAACGCAGCAAGCCGACTGCCACCATGGGGCAAAATCGACTGCATCACAATTCGGGCTTTGGGGTGCATCCGCTTAAGATACTGTACGATCTCGCGCTGGTTTTCAACGACAGTGACGCGCCGAATATCTTTCGCCAAATCATTGATGCCAATCATCAGGAAAATTGTTTCAGGCCGCGTCTGATCAAACAGCTTTAGGCGCTTGAGCAAGCCATAACTCGTCTCACCTGAAATTCCCTGATTTAGCCAGGTACTATTTTCGGGCAACAACTCAGGCGGAAACCAGAGACTAATTGAGTCACCCGCCAATACATTGAGTCGCCTGGGTTGCTTTTGTGCTGCCACTTTTGCCTCACGTTGCAACAATGCCACCCACTGCTGGTAGTTGAGATAAACGCGCTCTCCCGGTTGAGTGTTGGCAGAAGCCTCAGATGCCGAATTTGCCGCTGAAGAATGCCCCTGAAACAGCACATTAAAGTTGGTACGACCGACAAATAAAACAGTCAACATCCCACCGATCGCGATCGGCACCACCAACCATCGAGCATTCTTGAGCGACCAGAGTGGCATGCAATGTTACCCAAAGTTTGCCCCTGATTGTAATCGCAGTTGCCCGATTAAGAAACGGAGATTCCAACAAATCCGGCGATATGAGGCTCAAAATTCACATAGAGTTACGCTTCACGTTTTTATCTGAGGGTAAATAATGAGACATGCTTGGTTTCTGTACGTTCCCCCACTTTAAGGAAACCTAACCCTTACGTTTTCACAATCGGCGAAGAGAAAAATCGTATAGCGGTACTGGTAAATGTTAGGACGGAGGTGCAGGGGTGAAAGTCCTGACTAGGAGCGCAGATCCCACATCTTCTTGTAACAACTTTTATGGGTAGTGCTACATTTTGTTATTCCACGCCAAATCATGATGAGATTTGTCAGTCTAAGCTGCTGTCTAGGCTCAAAAGTTGAGTCATTTGGCAGGCTCCATTTATCCTTTTGGTTGCGTGTGATATACCCCACCAGCCAGACGGGTATAGATTCGAGCGAAACATCGATCGCCCCGTTCCAATCGTCCGCTAGCATAGAGCAGTAACGCACTCAGGGAGAAAGGCGCTGTGCTATCAAAAGGGTTTGAAGTCGAGATCTACACCAGCACCCCTGAGGGTCATGTCGTTGGGTTGTCTGACAAGGTAGTTGAAGCGCTTGATGGGTTTGTGCGTGAGCCAGATAGCCGCAACGTTGAATACACGACCCCTCCCTGTTACCGCTATGAGCGACTGTTGTGTGATCTAGTCCGGCCTCGCCAACGTCTCCGCCAGTTCTTAAAGGACTTAGGCAATTACACCCTGATTCCTGGCAGCACTTTATCGCTCGGTGGCAGCGATCGCTTCTACCGCTCTGACCCAGCCAACCCTTACCACACCTATATTGAGCAGACGTACGGCACCAAAGTTGTAACAGCTAGCGTCCATATTAATATCGGCATCAGTGATCCAGAAATTTTGATGCGGGCTTGTCGCTTGATTCGCGTGGAGGCTCCATTATTTCTGGCGTTAAGTGCCGCTTCGCCTTTTCTTGATGGCGCACCAACTGGGCACCATTCGACTCGCTGGAGTTTGTTCCCTAAGACTCCGGCCCATGTGCCTTTATTTGAAAGCCACACCCACTTCATTCGCTGGACTGAAGCACAGCTTGTTGCGGGCACGATGCAAAATGTGCGGCATTTATGGTCATCGGTACGCCCTAATGGCGATCGCCGCCCTTACAATCTCAATCGACTAGAGCTACGGATTTGCGATTTGGTGTCTGATCCGGTTGCGTTGCTGGCAATTACAGCTCTGTTAGAAGCTCGGCTCCTCCAATTGATCGACAATCCTGATTTAGACCCACTTGTGATCAGTCAACTGCCCAGTCATAGCCGAGCTGAAGATTTATTAGAAATCACCGACAAAAATGAATTGGCGGCAGCTCACGCCAGTCTGGATGCAACGCTTTATCACTGGCAAACGGGTGCAGCGATCGCAACCCGCGACTGGGTCGAGGCGCTTTATGACGAGGTTTGGGAAACTGCTAAAAAGGCAGGCTTTAGCTGCTTTTTACTACCAATCAAGAAAATCCTCAGAGAAGGCAATGAAGCACAACGCTGGCTAGATCTATATCGTCAAGAAACCTCAGTCGAAGCCGTTATGCAACATGCCATTCAAGAGCTAATTGACCAAGAAAATGTCCTGCAAGATCAGCTTTGTCAGCCGTTAGTTGCGTAAATTGTGAAATGGCCCTTAAAAAGCAAATGATTCAGAATATTTAATCAGTGCTACAGATATGAAGGAAGTATTAAAAATACATATGCTTCGTTAATTTGTATCCTGGCAAACTTCTGAATTTTGCCTTTGCCCCCATGTGGGGTCAAATCGCCCCT
Organism: Leptolyngbyaceae cyanobacterium M33_DOE_097; assembly: GCA_015296075.1. Lineage (GTDB taxonomy): Bacteria > Cyanobacteriota > Cyanobacteriia > Leptolyngbyales > Leptolyngbyaceae > DSRU01. The sequence goes on from DVDV01000193.1 coordinate 48,866, forward strand.
CATTTTCTGGAGACTCAACTTCTTCAACCGCTGATATCGCGGCAAATTGGCGATATTTTCTTGTCAGACCTTACAATGGTCTTTCGCTTTACTGTGTTTGTTCTTTAGTCTTTTTCTCTTTTTGACTCAGTCGCTATGCCGCGTGTTGTTCTTGTTTATCCTCAAATTCCGCCCAACACTGGCAATATCGCTCGTACGTGCGCTGCCACAGATACCGAGTTACATCTCGTTGGTCCGCTTGGGTTTGAAATTAGCGATCGCTACCTCAAGCGAGCGGGGTTAGATTATTGGCCCCACGTAAAACTGCACTATCACCCGACCCTGGAGATTTTTCAGGCTTTTCAACGGCAACAACCGGGGCGGGTATTGGGCTACAGCATTTCTGGGAAACAAAACTTTTCGCATTTTAAGTACGAAGAAGACGATTGGTTGATGTTTGGCAGCGAGACCAACGGCTTACCCAAAGATTTGCTGGCGAGCTGCGATGCAACGCTACGAATTCCGATGCGAGGGGCGGTACGCAGCCTTAACCTGGCAGTCAGCGCCGCAGTTGCACTCTACGAAGCCCATCGGCAACTTGGGTATTTAGACGATTAGCCCTGTCGGTAAGCCCAAACAAGTCATAAACTTTTTAGCGTAGACCCGTGAGCCACAATCAGGGGTCTATTCGTTTATCTAGGGTGCATTTGCCCAACCGCGATCGCACAATTACACCTTATATATATAGAGGGATAAAAAGAGGAAAACTGGCGAAAACCGCCCTACAAACTCTCTGCCCAGGCAAACTGCTTTAAAAACATTCAAATAGGGTGTGTTGCACTCTCTCGTGCCGACCATCAGGCTCAAACCTGACTGCGAGTGAAATCCAATCCTAAGCTGAAGCCCCATCTATCAGCGTCATAAAATCCTCTCGACTGATGAATTTGGATCACTTTTCTCTAGCGTTGAATTGGGGAATGAACTTTTCCTGCTTGAAACATACCCCCAAGCTATTGAAATCAACCGTGAAGCCGTCCAAATGATGACGCATTCAGGTGTTGTTGATCAGGTGTATGAATTCCGTAAGGGGACTGGCTCCGATAAAGACACTGCGCGAACCCAAATGCCCATACCGGGGAATGCTCGTCCAAAAATCACATCTAAACTCAGCCGCGCCCACATCCAAGGCTAAGGCTAGTCGCTCATCACCAAGAAAAATACAAGATACCTCTACCCATGTTTCGCTTTACGCCTAGCTTACCCACCTTTGGCTTGGCTATATCAACCTGCCAAATTGGTTCAGAAAAGGAATTGCCAGCAACCTGGTTTTCTGCGAAAACTGGCTTTTACCCGGTCTAAACGCTCAAAGTCTTACTCCTCATAAAAAAGCTTTCGTTTACCTCGCACTACTACCTGGTTGAGAACTCTACTCGCTGGCCCGATGCAGTCTCGCAACGAAGCCACTGATAGCGGCAGAAATTAAACCCATCACAGGAAATAGCGATCGCCAGGGACAATTTTCAGACTCGTGACACAGTATCCTCGCAATATAAAGCACGCTTTACATCAGAAGTGTGTTGCCGTTTACGGAACTGATGTGTTAATAAACTGAGCTGCTATTTTTGTACGGGTTGAGATGGCGATCGCGATTTAGCCAATTCCCCCTTCAAGAGCTAAACTCCCCACTTACAAGAAATTCGCTATCAACTCAACTTTGATGTCGCGTCGTGCAGCCCACTGCGTATTTAAGCCTGCGCCAAGACTGAACCTCAAATTAATTCCTCGGCAGAGCAAAAACAATGAGCTATATATTCTGTTGAGGGAATAATAACCAGTTGCCTAACCGCGCTCAAAAACCTGCAAATGCACTGGAAACAGCCTTCTAAGCGCTGTTCTCCGCAATCGATTTTTTGGGGGCGATCGCTCAAACATTGATTCTGCTTAAGTTCCTCCCTCTATGCAGCAATTTAAGAAAATCTAATTAGTAAAACCTTTTAGAAATTCAGCTCGAACTGAGCTGGTCAGGAATTAATCAATAAGAAATTTATATATACTTGACATCCACAAAAGCATTCGGATTTAGGTCAAAAAAAATCGTATTTTCTAACAGCTGTCATCAGATTTAGAAATAAATCACTGCTTTTTAGCAGGTCTTTGCAAAACCTTTTTGGAGCTTCAAACAGCCTGTAGGAGGAGATTTGCGAAACTACCTACTATTTCTACCGTTGACAAGGCATCTTAAGTTCTGCTAGCTATTTCAACGAATCCATTCGTGGAATTTTCAGCACTTGTTACGGGTTGTCTAAACTTTCAAAGCAGGGTAATCTGCCTAGGTATATCTACCCCGAGTGATTTGAATCACGGTTTTTTGTGAGCAAAGTCATGAAGGAGTGGTAAATTTGGATGACTCGTGCACAGTTGAACGCTGGACACTTTAGGAGGTCGTTTTTGAAGCGAGCAATGTCACGGAAGGAAGAGTCTGCCCCTTCCAGTCTTATCGGAACCGATACCGTATCTGGTCAGAGCAAGCAGGCTGCTCCCGAGTCTTCTCGAAGAGCACGGACATCCGCCGCCGTCATCGGTTTGGCCCTCTCGGTTGGTGCTCATGGGTTGGTTCTTACCCGCCCCGGTGAAGCAGCTACAACAGATCCAGTTCCCGCCGAATCGGCACCTTCGGTCTCTGAAGGGGTGAATCCTGAAGCTGATGAAGAGTCTTCCGCTGTGATTCTTCCTTCTCCAGAGCTACAGGCGATCACCCCAGGCACTGAACCAGTGCTAGTTAATCGAGCGCCTCAGACTGTTGTCCCCGCTCAGTCTGTTGTCGGAAACGAGGCTTCTGAAGTTCCCACTCAAGGTGTGCTTTCGAATGCTTCCAGATCCGATTCTCGCGGCACCAACGATGTTGTTTTACATGCCGTTCGAGAAGGGCAAACACTCTGGAAGATTGCCCAAATCTATGGCATCCAGACTAAAGAAATTGCAGCCCTGAATGGCATTTCTCCAACAGCGACTCTGACTGTTGGCCAGACCCTCAAGGTGCCTGTTTCTGAGACAGTGCCAACTGTTGTCCAAACCCTGCCTGAAGAGGCAAGCGTTCCGGCTTACTACGGGCAAGTTGCGCTTCAACCAGAGGTCACTCCGGCACCATCTGCGCCAGTTGCTGTTTCGGAAGCAGTCTCTCCCTCAGAAAACATTGCTTCTGCAACCAATCTAGAGAAGCAGCAAACAAAGACGACGACTAATAGCCAAGCTAAGGCGGTCGAGAAAGTTTCTGAGCCTTCTCTGGAGAAGCAAAAGAGTATTTCCGCGACTCGCCCAGTTGAATCAGCGCAACCTGAAAATCGTTCTGCTGAGGTTGCTGTAGCAGTTAGAAGCTATCGAGTTACTGCGGGCGATACAATCAGCGCGATCGCTCGTACTCATGGGGTTTCTAAACAAGAATTAATCCGCGCTAACGGAATCACCAATCCCAACTTGATTCGTGTGAATCAGACGTTGATCATTCCGTCTAAGGTTGCAGCGGTTAGAACTCTCCCTGTTCTACCAACTGAGCTTACTGAAACGGCAAGTGCTGAAGAGGCTACAGAGAGTCAGGTTAAGTCGAATGACGAAACCATCCAGGCTTATCGTATCCAGCCTTTACAGACGCAACAGACAAGCGAGCAAACCTTTACGCCTGGGGTTTTACCTGAGAAGGTACAGGCTGAAAGCACAACGGCTCCTGATTACGTTGCGAACTTACGTCAAGAGATCAGCAAGTTACGCGAGAAGTACAACCAGCCTTCTGTTAAGGCAACCGTTGACGTATCAGAAAGTGTTCGAGTTGCTGTTGTTTCAACTCCAGCCGCTGCTCCCGCAGTCGTCACCCAAAATGCGCGGGTAAATCCTGAGTTACCGACTCAGCCCGCTCGTCAGCAAGCCGTAGAATCGGCGCCGATTAAGTCGGTTGCAACCGTGAAGCGGCCTCAGCAGGTTGCGGTCGCTCCAGTTGGCTCTGAGAGCTATGACCCGATCCTTGAAAGCGCGATCGGGAAAGTTGTTTCTCCAGAGTTGCCTGCTATTGGTGCGCCAGATTCTTACTTACCCAACAGCCAAACAGCTTCTAAAGGGTTCATTTGGCCAACTCGCGGTGTCTTAACTTCTGGTTATGGCTGGCGCTGGGGTCGTATGCACAAGGGCATTGATATTGCCGCTCCAGTTGGTACGCCAATTTTGGCAGCTGCCGATGGGAAAGTGACTTACTCTCGCTGGAACTCTGGCGGTTATGGCAATCTCGTTGAGATTACCCACCCTGATGGCACTGTGACTCTCTATGCTCACAATAACCGTCTCTTGGTTAAGGAAGGGCAGCAGGTTACTCAAGGTCAGCAAATTGCTGAAATGGGCAGCACTGGCTATAGCACAGGGCCTCACTGTCACTTTGAGATTCATCTGCCAGGTAAGGGTGCTATTAACCCAATGACTCGTCTGGCTAGAAGATAACTAGGTAGGGACGTTCTTCAAAACCTCATGGTTATCTGAGGAAATGAGAGGGGGAATTTTTTCCCCCTTCTTTTTTGAAAATTAGACACAGTTTCACAAGCTGTGCTAAGTTAATAAAGCAACACATTTTGGCTCAGTAGCTCAGTGGTTAGAGCAGGGGACTCATAAGCCCAAGGTCGCAGGTTCAAATCCCGCCTGAGCCATTAGTAAAGTAAGTTATGAAAGGTAGCCAGGGATACTTTTTGAGAGTTTCCTTTAAGTGTAGAAGGCGATTTCTGCTGAGGATATTTTTTGTTTGATAGGCCAGTAGAGCGCAAAGGAGGCAGGTCATGGCTACTAAAGAGCAAATCTTACAAGAGTTAGAGAATGCCCCAGAGCCCCTTCTAGGTGAATTTTTAAGGTATCTACAGCGTCTTAAAGACAAACATCGTGAGGAGATGGAAACAGCCGAAGATCTGGCAGACCTGCAAGCAATTCGTACCGAAATTGCTCATGAAGGCACTCTTTCCTGGAAAACAGTTAAGCATGGGCTAGGGCTGTTGTGAGCTACCAGGTTGAGTTATCCCCCTCTGCACAGCGTCAACTAAAAAAAGATGCCTCGCGATATACAGCAAGTCTTGGTTGTATCAATTGATTCACTGACTATTACTCCCGCCCAGATGGAGCTATGAAGCTTAAAGGGGAAGATAACGCCTATTACATGGAATGTATCTCATTACCATTTGTACCCATCAACGCGAATGCTTGTTTGGTGAGATTGTAGAGGGTGAAATGCAATTGAACCCATTAGGTAATGCGGTGCGATCGCATTGGTTAAAGTTGCAATATCATCATGCACATTTGCAATTAGACGCATGGGTGGTCATGCCCAATCATATTCATGGAATTTTGGTTTTACCCGATAATTTAAGGGCGGGTTTAGCCAAAAACGTATCGGTTGAAACCAGGAAAATCATGCCGAAACCCACCCCTACAGATCTTTATCATGAAATTCCTGAAATCATTCGTGGATTTAAAGCATTCTCTGCTCGGTATATCAACAAAATCCGGAGGGCCAGAGGAATCCCTGTGTGGCAACGCAATTATTACGAACACATCATCCGCAACGAAGAATCCTTACAATTCATCTGTCGCTACATTTACAACAACGCGATCGCATGGCAAAACGATCAATTACATCCTGCCAATCCATCAAAATGGTAGTGGCAGGTTTAGCCAAAACGTATTGGCTGAGTCCAGATATAATGCCGAAACCTGACCCCACACCAATAACGTATCGGTTGAGTCCTGGCAACACAATGCCAAAAACCGTATCTATGAAATATCTGGCTGCGATCGCCCTGCCAGTTCTACCGTTTGCCCTCAAAACGTGAAACTCTAAGAGTGCTTGCGGGCATTCCATTGCAAGTTTTGCTATACCTATAAAAACAGAGTCTTGCTTGAGATGTTGAAGGATTTACCAATGCTCTCTACGCCATTGGTAGATTGCGGGCAATCTCCTTCAATGGGTAATAGACCGTTAAAAGCCCTTTAGAACCGTTTAAGTCATGTTGCAGCTTCAAACAGGTTTACTCGTCGGTGGGTTGTGTGCCGTGGGTGTCGCGATCTCGCCCTTAGTTTCAGCGGTGCAATTGGCAGATGGGACGCGCGCCTTCAACCATCCCCCGCAATTGATCAAATCGGCAGCAACTTTTTCCAGTGCTGGATCGACGGCTGCAATCTACTCGTTTACGCTAACTGTGCCTGCGGATGCGGGTGAACCATTGCAAAAAGTCAGCTTTCAGCAGGCAGAAGGCAGCGAACCCGTTCAATTTCGCTTGAAGGACACAACCGCCTATGTCGGTGAGCGGCTGGCAGGTAAAGAACTTCCCGTCGTAGCCAGTGTTCAAGAACAGGGGGCGATTGTCACTTTTGATCCACCGATCGCACCAGGAGCGACCGTAACGATTGCGCTTCGCCCCACTCGCAACCCCGACTTTCCTGGGATCTATCAGTTCGGAGTGACAGCTTTTCCAGAGGGGGAGAAAGTTCAGGGGCAGTTTCTCGGCTTTGGGCGGTTTGCAATTCGGCGGCGACGGGGGGTATAGAACGAGTACAGAGCCGTTTGCGAAGGGCTGTTAGTGAGTGGTCGTAGCTCCTAGATACAGTTCGCCGACTTTAGGATTGTTCAACAATTCGCTACCTTTGCCCTCAAACCGATCTTTCCCAGCCTCTAAAACATAGCCTCGATCTGCCATTTCGAGGGCACGGCGAGCATTTTGCTCAACCAAGATAATGGCCGTACCGCTCTGGTTAATTTGACGAATCTGGTCAAACACGTCTTGCACCAGGATCGGTGACAGCGCGGCAGAAGGTTCATCCAACAGCATCAGGCTTGGCTTTAGCATGAGTGCCTTACCCATCGCGAGCATTTGCCGCTCACCACCTGAGAGGGTGCCGGCGCGTTGCGATCGCCGTTGAGCCAACCGCGGAAAGCGAGAAAAAATTTCGTCTTTGAGCTGCTTTAAATCAGCACCCGTTTTAACGAAGGCGCCCATCTCCAAATTTTCTTCCACCGTCAGGGCACGAAAGACGTTAGCAATTTGGGGTACATAGCACACTTCACGCTGGACAATCTGGTTGGGTTTGAGACCAGTAATGTTCTCGCCCCGCAGCACAATCGAGCCTTCGCGAGGGGTCAGCAACCCGGCGATCGTCTTTGCCAAAGTTGATTTCCCTGCTCCGTTCGGACCAATCACCGCGACCAACTCGCCCGGCTCAATCCGAAAGTTAATGCCCTGCAAAATATCCAGGTCTTTGATGTACCCGGCATACACGTTTTGAACTTCGAGCAACGGCGGATTGGGCATATAACAAGATTGCAAAAGAAGGTCAACCGGAAAGAGATTCGCTGTTTGACTCGGTTAAGCCAATGGATTGAATAACGAGCCTCAGCGATCGCTTCTCAAATTAGAATAATCGACACGGATCGATTACGGGCAAATTACCGCAAGTTGTGTCACGAGGGAAGAGTTTGTCAACCAAGCAAGGTTTTAGCTCTAGGGTTCAACCTGGCTAGGCCAACTATAGAAACAATTCTTTCCCTGCGAAAGCTCCGCCCTAGGGCAACATCTTTCAGAGGCAACGTCACCCTAGCACGCTCGCGCAGGTCAATTATTCAGGCGTGTTCTGCAAGTCAGGACGTTCTTCAGGCACGATCGCCCCTTCAACGGGGCACACTTGCAAGCAAATGCCGCAATCAATGCAGGTCGAAAAATCAATCCAATACCAGTCTGTACCTTTGGTATTTTTGCTCGGTCCAGGATGAATACAGGCAACGGGGCACGCATCGACGCAATCAGCGACGCCCTCACAGGTATTGGTCACAATGGTATGAGGCACGGTGTTCTCTCCAAAGGTTAGGAATGCGGAATCAAAATCAGGTCGGCAGCATTGAGCAACGGGTAGTCACCTCAAATTGCCAAAAGAACTGGTGCTGAACGAGTTATGACAACCCTGGCTAATGCACAAGCCTTCAGCAACGCGACTTCTTTTTTCACTTTATTACGGACTGTTAACGCTTTCAATCACCACATCGCCTGCCGCTTTTACCCAGGCAATACGGGCAATTCGACGATGTTGAGCATAATCCTGGATCTCAACCGGACTTCGCCGCCCCAGATCTAACTCCACCCTAACAGGATGCGGCGCTGATCGCAGAGTGCGCGCATAGGCGATCGCGGCACCATAGGCTTGCTCCGATTCAGCTACAACCAGCCAATCGCTCACCGGGGTTTGCTGGGGCAAGCGGCCTGTATCTAACAAAACTTGGTGTAACGGTTCGATCTGAAGCGCAAACCCAATGCCAGGGTAAGACTGGCCTTGAGGGTGGTACAGACCAAGTAGTTGATCATAGCGTCCGCCCGTGGCAACCACCGCTAAACCACTAGAACTGGGAGCCACCACCTCAAACACCAGCCCCGTGTAGTAGTTAATTGTTTGAATCAGGCTGAGATCGAGCGTCACGGTTGGCACAAACATTGGCTCATTGCTGGAGGCCAACTGCTGCTCTAAGACATCGACCAGAGATTTGAGATTAGCAACCGCTGTCTGCTGCTCGGCATTGAGGTCAAGGCTAGCCACCTTTTGCAGCACGTCGGCAGGCTTACCTCGCAACTCAAACAAGAACAAGGCCCGATCGCGCACTTCGGCTGAGAGGGGCAGCGTTTCGAGCGCAATCCGATCCAACTGGGCGATCGCCCGTCGCACATTCTCACGAATCGCCTCTGGAAAGACCGACAACAGCGAACGGGTCAACCCAGCTTCGCCTAGTAACAGGGAGGCACCCTGCAGACCCATACTGGCGAGACAATCGACCACCAGCAGCAAGACTTCAGCATCAGCCAGCGTGCCACCCATGCCCAACAACTCGACCCCAGCCTGGTAGTACTCTTGCTGACCACTCGGACTGTTCACGTGCGATCGCCGAAACACGTTGGCGTTGTAATACAACCGTAGAGGGAAGGTTGCCCCAGCCATACGGGTGACAGCAGCGCGGGCGATCGAAGCGGTCAACTCAGGCCGCAAACCGAGATCGTCGTCCGCTTCCTGAATTTGCAGCACGGTCGAACGAGCGATCGCGCCACCTGCCATCAACGTATCAAGCCGTTCTAACGTTGACGTAATAATGCGGTGATAACCCCAGCGGTGAAACACCTGCTGCAAGCGTTCCTCAATCCAACGTTTTTGCACTACATCCAGAGGCAGCAAATCTCTTGCGCCCGTTGGAGACTGGTAGACCATCTACTTCTTCTTCCCAAATAAGCCGCCAAACAGTCCACCACCGCCCTGTTTGTCGTTCGGTTTGTTTGTTTTCGGAGCATTTTTAGGCGGCGGTGCTGCCTTTGCGCCCTTGGTTGACGTGCCTGCTGCCGCAGATGGCTTGGTTCCAGCGGTAGCCGACTGTCCTAACCGCTTCATCCCAGCGATCGCATCCTCATCATTGGGGTTATGCTTTAACGCCTGGGTAAAGTGAATCTTTGCCATCGTGCCTTGATTTTGCTTGAGGTAGATGATCCCCATCAAGCTGTGGCATTGACTGTTAGCTGGGTCAACTTTAAGCGCATCCCGTAATTCTAAAATGGCTTGGGCATAGTTTCCCTTATCAAAAATGGCACGGGCCCGCCGATAGTATTGCTGCACCAACATCTCTTGCCGAGTCTGTTGGGGTTGAGGCGGCGGCGCAGCGGTTCTTGATGAGCTTTGCATTGCTGCCGGAGCGCCACCCGATTGAGAAGAATCAGGCAAATTACTGCCCGTATAAATCGTCTGCTTATTGCTTTCGCCAAGGGTCAGCCCACCCGAACTTTCTTTACGCATTAAGTAAATCAAATTCAATTCACTAATTTGCGCGGTTAACTCTATCGTCTGATCGAGGTGATCATATTGCTTAGAAGCTAAATCTTTGAGCGATGTCATGTAGAAGTGGTCAGGGTTACTCGCAGTCGAGAGCTGCTTCGCTAGCCCCCCAACCACCTCGATTGAGTCTTGCTGTTGCACAGCGTGTTGCCCCTTGAGCTTGAGCAACAGCCCATATTCTGAACGGTCTTTCTCCTGTGACAACCGTTCCCAGGCAGGGTTGACCAACCTCGCTAAAAATTGACTGGCCCGTTGTTTGTCTTCCTCCGATTCAGTAGCGAGGGCATCGGGGTGGAGTCGGCGGGCAATTTTAAGATAGCGTTTGCGGATATCCTTGATTTCAGCATCAATCGGGACTCCCAAAATCGCATGGTGATCGATGAAATCTAACCTAAATAAGCCGCGCTCAATCTGAAAAGACATGATGTATTCGCTTGCCCGTCGTAGTTCTTTATAGTGTAGTTTGGTTTACCCAGTATGTAAGTCAGCCTGGTCAGGTTGACGAATTAAACAGTCAGGAATACGAGTTTGGCGCTGTCCTTATCTCTAAATTAGAAAAGGGTCAGGCAGTTTTTCTGTAGAAGAAGCAACGTCGCTCGATCAAAACCTGCTAAAATAGGCAAGAATATACTTTGCTTTCTTTTAAGAAGGAGAATTAAATAATTTCGATACTTTGTTGAACGGGCAAGCGATCGCCTGCCCCTTTAAACGACAAAATGTTCGATTTTATTTAATCCATGATCCTTAGCTTACTCAACTGCTCCCAATCTGCCCAGGTATCCAACCGGGGAACTTGGTGAAGCGCCTGACTCAATTCAGAATGGATCCTGCCATTGGTTGCCAAGATCCTGCCAGAGTTGATCTGGATCGGTTGCTCATCATAAGCCGTTACTCGCCCTCCGGCTTCTCTAACCAGCACAATGCCAGCGGTAATATCCCAGGCCGAAAGCCCGCGCTCCCAATAACCATCCAAACGCCCACAGGCTACTGCAGCCAGGTCGGTGGCAGCAGACCCGCTACGGCGCACCCCCTGAGTCAGGTGGGTCAGGTAGCAGAACTCGGCATAGTTATTGTCGGTTGTCTGATGGCGATCGTAGGCGAACCCTGAGACCAGTAAACTGCGGCTCAGTTCTTGCGTTTGAGAGACTCGAATGGGGCGACGGTTACAGGTTGCGCCCAGCCCAGTAGCCGCCCGAAATAGCTCCTGACGCGCCGGGTCAAACACAACCCCAACGTGTGGCACTCCATTTACTAACAGGCCAATAGATACCGCGTAAGCCGGGTATTGGTGCGCGTAGTTGGTCGTGCCATCAAGCGGATCGACGGCCCACAGGTATTGAGCCGCTTCACCTGCTAGTTGGCCTGCCTCTTCAGAAAGGATGGCGTGGTCAGGCAGGTGCCGTTGGAGAACGTCAAGAACAGCGACTTCTGATGCCTGGTCGGCTTCGGTGACGAGATCGCCAGGGCGACCTTTCTCTTGCACGTTCTCTAGTTTGCCGAGAAAGCTTTGCAAGACGGCTCCACCTGCCAGCGCAGCTTCAGTTGCAACTTCTAAATAACGGTATAGATCTGAGCGACTTGGCTGATCAGACAAAGACATGCACGAAAGGTGGGAATAAGGGTCGTGTTTATCCTACCGGGAAGCGATCGCGATCGGTTACTCCGCTGTTTTAATTTCGCGCAAAGGATTCTTCTCATTCCAAATGCCAAGCCCCAAAGCCCTGGCATAATCTTGGGCTTGAGCTAAGCGCTGGTCGTACTTATTATTTGGTGGATGCGGCACAAACAGGACTAAACCTTCCGCAACAAGTTGTTCATTCAGCAATCGTCCCTGCTGCCAGAGGTAGGCGAGTCGTCGCCCGGTGCGATCGCGCAGTTCCGCATCCATTTCAAGCAGTACTGGTTGATCACCCAGCAACTCAACGAGCCGGACTTGAGCCGCACTGCCCCAAGGGTCTTGGGACAACCCCGGAGCCGCGATCCCTTCTAGTCGAACTCGTTCTGTAATCGAGCTAGGGTACTCCACATCAGTGACTTCAACATCACGACCATTCCAGACATCTACCACCTTGACAGTTAACCCTGACGGCAAAATAGTAGCCTGACACCCCAGCAAGCACAGTAGTGGCAATAGACCGATAATCCAAATCCATTGCCGCTGCAGCAAACAGGGTTGTGGCGTAACGCTGCTACTCTTCATCCAGTGGCAAACCTCGGCGGACTTTTCCCTTACCAAAATATTGCCCAAATTGCAGCTCATACACCTCATCTTCATCCTGGGTTTCAACTTCCAGGTCAGAGCGGGCGTAGCTGACACACAGCAGCGCATACCCTCGCCGTTGCAGGTCTGGCGATAGTCCCATTGCCTCTGGTTGGTAAAGTTCGCCTGACAAAACACGCACCGCACAGGTCGTACAAGCCCCGTTGCGGCACGAAAATGGCAAATTGGCTCCCTGATTTTCTGCTGTGTGAAGGATATAGCGATCGCCCGGAACGGTGAGGGTGTATTGCTTGCCAGTCTGGCGATCGTGGATTTTAATCGTGTACAAATCAGTCATGAATCTAAAAAGCTGCGTCTAAATTGCTCAAAAATGAGCAGGGTTTCTGGTAACATAATACTTCTGGGAAGATACATCCCCCAAATTACCCTGGAGAGATGGCCGAGTGGTTGAAGGCGCAGCACTGGAAATGCTGTTTAGGGGTAACTCTAACGAGGGTTCGAATCCCTCTCTCTCCGTTCTCCAAGGAATAAGAATTAAATAAGTTCCATGCTGGGAAGGGGCGAGTTTTGCCATTAAACCCATTGCATGGTGCAGATAGGTTTGCTAAACCCGCCCATACAATTCGCAGATTGATTAAATTCGCAAGCCTAAGCTAATTTTTCTGTCTCAGCCGTTTGAGGGTGTCTTGTGGGTGCCCACGCTAATGAAGGGCGATCGCAAGGAACTTGTAACGACCGATTTCAATTGAGATCTCAGTTTAATTCTGTCGTGAGATCTCAGCCGAGTGATCAAATGATCCTTTTTATACTGAGGCGACACTTAGGGGCGAGCATCTACGTAGTTGCCCCCCTTGCCGAGGGTTGCCAGGGGTGCGAGTTGCCCCTTAGGTGGCAGTGAGGTCGATAGCGAGCTAAAGTCGGCAGTGCCCCCCTCGACCGAGTTGAGAGCCAGGGTGCCTCGTTGAGGGTTGCGATCGCCGATGGTGCCAGCGAGAGTCAACGAGTCGTTAAACGGCTGTTTAAGTCTCGCCTGAAGAGCAAGTAACTGGCTTAACTGTCTTTGCTCGGCACGGCTGCTCATTCCCTTTCCTCACCCTCAAAACGGCTTTGATGCAATCTTACTCACCCATTTAATGACAGCCGTGCCAGAGTTGGCAGGCGAGTCAATATCGACCCTATCTCTCAAGCCAACAAACTGCTCGTTGAAAAACCTCAAGCCACTTGAGGTATAGAGCAGAAAGAGACAATACATCTGCTTGCTAATCAATCGAGCATGAAGTTGAGCGGCTGCCTCAAAGTCTGCCTCGTTGGGGTGATCTTGCACGACCGTACTGCCCTCAACCCTGTCTTTTAATATGCGACTAAAAACAATAATGCCCCCTCGGTCGATCAAGCCAAAGTTGAGCGATCTCAGGGCATCTTGCACAGGGTTAACGGCGATCACAACATTGGTAAAACCTCTCGCGGTGTCATAAGCCGAGAGGATTGCTTTGGTCGTTGGCGAGGGGAAGAGCAAGATCTCATAAAGGGTGCTCGCTCTGGCAACGCCGATCCTTTGAACTCTGAGAGAGCCGTTGGCGATCGCCGATGTCAACGACTGCCTCACCTGCTTGTAAGCTGTCTCGGTCGAGGCACCTGTGCTCGGCTCAACATTCAAGAACAGGTTGATTTTTTTAGGTCTACCAGGACCAGAGGGATTGAGATCTGGCAAGGGTGCATTTGAGGGAATGGGCAACTCTTGCGGTTGTGTCCCTGGCTCGCCAGGTGACAGGTTAGGGTCTCTAGTTGGGTTAAAGTTCCCAGGGTCGAAAGTGTTGCCGAGGGTTCTGCCTCGGTTGCCCCCTCGGTTGCCGATGTTCTGTACATTTTGAGAGCCGCCATTTGGCAGATCTGCTTGATAGTTGCCTGTTGAGGGGTTGCGATCGCCGAGGGTGCCAGGTTGGGTGCCCTGGCTCGGTTGGGTGCCCTGGCGATTGTCTTGAGCCTGTTGTTGAGCCTGTTGCCGCAGCTCTTCTCGCGTCATTACCTGACAGCCTTATAACTGTAAGTTTTGCCAGCCGCATCGATCACCTGAGTCGAGCCATAATCGCCAAAGCCATCAACGGCACTTGATCTCAAGACTGCGATATAGCGATGGTTATAGGTGCCAGTTGGGGGAATGAAGGTAACGCTCGCGTCAGGGGTCTCGACTGTTGTGCCGTTGATGACAGGATCACCAAGCGAGAAAGTTTGGCTCGCCACTTGGAAGCGTTGCAAGTCTGCGGCGATTAGTGGCACGGTTGAGACAAAAGCTGGCTCGTTGACAGTAAAGGCACTCGCCTCAACCGTCAGATCAAAGGCAACCCCTGTCAGAGTCTTATAGTCAAAGTTTGCCTCGGTCGAGACCTTAAACGCCTCATTGCCTGAGATCGTGGTTTTGTTGAAAACACGGTAAGGGGTATCAGCCGAGAGACCTGCTTTGGCAACTGGTAACGTGATTCTAGAGCCGTTGACCAACTCGACATAGGCTGCATCACCTGACGAAAAGATCAGATAGTTCTCAACCGCATCAACAGTGAATTGAGCCGACTGAGTGAGAGCCGTATTGTCGCCAACCAAGATAAATGTGAGAGTTTGCCCCTCATACCAGTTATCGATCACAGCCGCTCGGCTGTTCACTGGCATCAACATATCAACCATTGTTTGTGTCTCCTTTAGAACGGATATTCACTAGACCTCAAGGCAGCTTTCTCGCCAGCCGACAGCGAGCCATAACCTCGATAGAGGTGAATGCCATCAACGATCGCTATGTCAGGGGCATAAACCTCAAAATCTGCGGTTGTGTTTGCGACTGTCAGCGAGACCCCTGATCGGATCAGCTCTTCATTAGTGGCCTGATTAAAGACAGTCCATTTTGAGACGTTGGCAGTAAGGTCATTCTCAAAGATCAAGTGAATCCAATCTCCGAGCGAAACCCCTGAGGCGAGATCAAAGGCAGGGTTAACCCCTGGCGTAAAGTCGAAAGAGCCATTACTGAACAAAGCGAGGATCGGGGTGCCCTCAGAGCTGTCGGTGCCCATTGCAAACTCATAGGTTGCAGTGGCACCATCAAGCACGCCAGCGAGGCACCTAATGCCGTACTCATAACGCCACTTGAGCCACATTGCCATCACAAACGAAACACCCCCTAACCCCAACGAGGTCACACGAGGGGTAGAGAGCACGCCAGGATCAGAAATATAGTCGAGTTGCAAGGCACTACCGATCGCCCCTGTGACTTGAGTTGCCGTGCCAGAGCTGAGGGTGAGGTGAGAGGTGCCGATCTTATCGTTGAGATAGTCTGGACTCTCGAAAGTCCAAACATGAACTAAGGCAGGGTTAGGGGGCACCGACTCACTCACGGCAAAATCAAAGCCAACATCAATCTCGATCGACTCTCTCAGGGTCTCGATCAGCTCAAAGTCTATGCCGACCTCGACCGAGAGCGGATCAACGATCACGACTCTAAAACCAACCTCAATTGAGAGTTTGCCATCATCACCAGCGGGGTTGCCCTCGCGGCTGACAAGGGCAAAGCCGACATTGAGCGAGAGCGGCTGAGTTTGTCTGATTGGGTAAACTGGCTCGCTCCATTCATCCGAGGGAGTTTGCAAGGGTGGAATTTTGCCGAGCCAGTAACCTTGCCAAGCAACCTCAAGCTCGCCATTTGTCAGGGTGATCACGTCATTGGTGAGAGCAAAGATGCCATCATGCACCCTTGCAACTGCAAACGGCGAGGGGTTAGCAAGCCACTCGGCAACCATAGGGGCATTAAAGGATCTGGCTCGATAGCTGCCTTGCTGTTGAATGGCGATCAGCTCGGCGAGGTTATCTGCCTCGGCTGCATTTTGCAGGGTGTTAAACGAGTAGTTAAACTCTTGCTCAACGAATGGTGTAACGCCGACAGGGGCAACCCTCAGCTCGCTCTTGAGTGGCAGGCTTGCGACTGAGTGACTCGGCTCAAGCGTGGCAAACTGAGGGGGCGATTGCCCTGGCAAGGTTTGAGAGTTGGTCAACACCAAAGCACTGATCGAGTCGAGTTGCTCAAGGCTATAGGTGTTTTGTCTGAACTCATAATGCTGGCAACTCGCCGTTTGCTCGCCAAATGTGAGTAGGTTGCCGTTATCCCAAGTTTTTTGTACAAGGCTGGCTGTCAGAGTTTGGGTGCCAGTTGGCTCGCCTTCATCGTCATAGACAGGCACGAGTTTATCGGTTTGAGCCGTGTTTTCTCTGACAACGTTATCCTCGGCTGAGATGGCGTTACTAAAGAGCCGCGAGCTAAACACCTCGGTCGTTGTCTCGGCGAGTGTTTTGCCTCGCAGGTTGGCGAGGATCGCGTTGCCATCATCATCAACAGGTGGGTAAACCTCAGGCACGGCAACGGCGAAAGGTTTAACGGTCTCAGTCGTTTGAGTTTTGACAAAGCCCTGAGAGTCGGCGAAACGAGTCAGCAAAGTATTTTCGGACTCGATCAGGCTCGTGTTGCCAGGGAATGAGTCAGGGAAGAGCACGCCGAGAGCGGTTTGTGTGATCGCGCGCTCGCGATAGCGAGTGAGTGTCTTTTCTTCGACCTGGCGAGTCGTGATCCGAGCGACTCGATAGGCAACCGTTGTTGTGTCGCCATCTTCGATCGTAAAGAGGGCATACCCGACCTCAACGGGGTTATCGGGTCGAGAGCACTTAACAAAATCGTCATAGGTGCCACTTACAACAATTTTCTCGGCTGGCACCTCAGGCGATCGCTGTCGTTGAAAGGTCTCGACCTGGCGGCGAGGCTTTGAGAAGAGCACCGAGGCTTGAGTTGCTCGGCGAGGAAACTCAGCCGCTCTGATCGTCTCAGTTGGGTCAACGTATAGCCACAAACCTCGCTCGCCGAGATAGCCTTGCAACCATTGGATATATGAGCCGCTCGGCTTGCTCGGTGCCACTCGCAACACCCCTGGCAAGTCGAGATCAAAGTTGAGGTCGAGCACGGTGCCAAGCACAAACTCGGCGAGAGCCTGAATAGGTAACGGCGAGGTGACATCAAAGCCGAGGCTCTCGACCCCTTGCGGTGGCTTGCGAAAGTTGAGCAGAGTCAGCAAATCGCCAACCGACATCTCAGCCGTGCCGTTGTCAGGGTCAAAGTAATACTCAAGAATTCTGACAACGGCGAGAGGGGTGCCCTCGACCGAGAAAACGATCGGTTGCAAGCCCTTCGACCAGCGAGCCGCATTGTCGAGATCATCGAGTGACTCTGGCAGCTCGCCAGGGTCGAGCGGAGTGTTGAGAGAGATGGTGCCAGTCCAAGAATAGGGCGAGCCGAAATCTGGCAAGGGTCGAGCCAGCGAGAGCGAGGCAACGCAAGCAGTAAAGTCAACGCTCCCGATCGTGAGGGTGAAATTGGGGACGGAAAAATTTAAAACTTCTCCACTCATGGCAGCTCGATCGCCTGTAAGGTTGCCAACTTGAGCAGGGTGCCAGAGCCGTCAGTTAAAATGCCTTGCTGCTTTCTGAAGTCTTCAGACTGTTGCAACTTGACTTTAAACCGGCCAAAACCATACTCGTGATTTATTGCCTCGCCCCAAGAGATCGGCGTGATCAACGTTTTCGAGTGAGGGGTTGCCTCAGGGTCGAGGTATTCAACCTCATCCTCAAGCAACAGGTGCCCATCATTGCCAGCCGCATAGGTGCGATCTTGCCAACGGATGAGGGCACCCAATTTCAACAACTCGCTCTCAATTAAATCGACCGTTAACGACCAGATAAACCGATATAAAACGGCTGTTTGTCCGGTTAAGGTCGGCACCGAGGCTGGCGAAAAATCGCCGACTTGCAACGACTGCAACTCGCCTCGCGAGTAACCCTCGCCGCCAAAATATTCAAGAGCGATCGAGGGCAAAGCAGGGGTTGCCCCTGTCGGTTGCTTGATAGTTACTTGCCAGCGTGCCAAAGCGATCACCCCCCGAATCGTTGCCGATTGATCAACAGCCGTTGGTTTAATTCAATGGCTTTTGACGTGTTGTCGGCAGTCTGAAAAACAAACTCATTTTTTTGGTTGAGAGTTGGCAGCCGTCTCAAGTCACCTCTTAACCCCTGAATCTCGGCGAGCAATTTGCGATCGCCCCCTGGCACGGCTGCCAACTTTGGCAGGCTTGGGGCAACCCCTCGCATGAGGCTCGCGGTCTCTTGAGCCGTGAGCACATAGCCATCTCGGCGAGGCACGATCATCTCGGCACCTGCCTCACCAACGAGATAGGGCTTGCCAGCCTCAACGGCACCCCCAAAACGGCGAGCCTCAACAGTGACCTCGGCTTGCTTGCTTTGACCGTTGACCCCTGCCTTTAACTGGTCTCGCACATAGTCGGCTGTCGCTCGGTCTCTATCTCTCTGCTCATCCTTAAAGGCACGTTCATCGCCTCTCAACTCAGCCTCAAAGGCTCGCTTATCCTCTCGTTGCTCTGATTCAAAGAGTGCTTTCTCTTCTCGTTGTTGTTGCTCAAAAGCAGTCTCGGCCTCTTTATCTGAGGCAGCATTTGTCTCTTTGAGTTTGGACTCGATCAACCCAACGGCAAAGCTCACGAGTTCTTTGTTGCCAGCCGTGATCGTGCCGACCCCTGCGGCCTGCTTGGCAATGTCGAGAATCTGAGTCGAGTTGAGGATACCAGGTTTGAGATTGAGCTGATCAATGTTGCTCGTGATCTGGGCTTGCCTTCTCGCTCGCCGCCTATCGGCAGGGTTGCTCGCCCCCTCGATCTCTATCTGGTTGCGAGCTTTGCTAAATTCCTTTTGTTGAGCGGCATCACGTTTTCGTTGACCTTCGTTAAATGCAGCCTCAGCAGCTCGTTGAGATTCCTCAAAGGCTGCTTGCTTATCGCGTTGAGCATCATCAAATTTCTCTTGCTCAGAGCGTTGATCATCCTCAAACTTTTGGGTTGCGTCGATCTTTGAATCCTGGCGATCGCGATTGAGACCAGTGCCCCTCGCCTTTCTATCCTTTTTAGCCTCGCGTGCCAGTTCCTCTCGATACTGTCGGCGAGCCGATTTACGCTCAAACTCAATTCGCTCTTTTGACTGTTGATTCTCGGTCTCAGCCGCTTGGCGTTGCAGATCTGCCACCTGGCGATTTGTGCGAGCTTGTTGGTCGAGCAGGTTGCCTCGCTCGCGTTGCAGCTCAACGACCTGTTTGAGTTGCTCGATCTCGGTTGCAGTTGCCCCTGCAATCTCAGCCTTTCTCACGGCTGCCTCAGCATCTAACAAAGCGATTTGAGATTGCACTTTGGCAATCTCAAGCTCTTGCTCACGTTGTTGGCTCGTGATCTCAAGTGTCTTGAGTTTGTTTTGAAAAGCTTGCTCAAGTGCCTTTTGTTGATCATCGAAATATTGACGTTGCAACGCCTCAACGGCTGCTTTGTCGCCTGAGGCTTTGGCATCTTCGATCGCATATTGCAACCGTTGTTGTTGCAACCCGTTGAGGGCACTGCTGAGGCTCTCTTGAGCTTGCAACAGGGTTAATTGATTCGACAGTGCCGAGGTCGATAAGCCGAGGCTGTCGGCTTGATTTTGCAAAGCTGCCTTGCTCGCCGAGGTCTCAGTTTCGATTGCCTTGATCCGAGCTTGGCGATTGCGCTCAACGGCTGCTAACTCGTTGTCGAGTCGTTGCAAGTTGAGGGTGCCGAGCTGCTCTTGCAACTGTCGCTCTTGATCGGCTGCGGCTTTTGCGTCGATCGTGCCAGCCGAGCGAGCTTGCCGAATTTCGGCGAGAGCCGCTCGCTTTGCCTCGATCTCTTTTTTGATCGAGGCTTGCTGAGCGTTAGCGATGTCGTTGGCGGCTTGCTCTTCACTCAGTTTGTTTTTGAGTTGCAACTCTTTGATTTGAGCAACTCGTTTGTTCTGACTGGCAACGATCGCCTGATTGGCTCGGTCGTTGGCATCCTTAATTTTTTCGAGAGCCTTTTGCTCTTCTGCCAACCTGACAGCCGCTCGCTGTTGAGCCGCTTGCACTTCCAACTGTTGCAACCGTTCGTTTGCCTGCTTGATGGCCTCTTCCTTTTGTTTGGCCTGCTCATCATTGGCAGGGTTGAGCGACTGCAACTCGGCGAGTTTTTTGCGCTCGGCATCCAACTCGGCATTGATGCGATCGGTCGTTGCCTGTTGCTTGAGCCGCTCAACGTTCTGTTTGTCGGCACCCCCTTGAGCCTCAAGCTCGGCAATCTGTTTGAGGCGAGTTGCCTCTTGCCCTTTAAGGTCGGCTGCTCGTTGCTCAGCTGCTTTCTTCAGTTCTTCGGTTTGCTTTTGAAACTGCTCAGTCGCTCGCTTGGTTGCATCGGCGAGAGTGTCGTTGGCACTCGCCCCCTCTTTCTTACTGGCGTTGTTGTCGTTTTGGGCACCCAAATTTTTCTCAAGCTCTGAGGTTTGCCCCTCAAGCACAGCCTTTTGTTTTTCGAGACTGGCGATCAACCCTTGTTGAGCCGTGCGTTGCTCATCAGTGGCAGGGGCGATCGCTTTGGCTGCGGCGAGTTCCTCATCTAAGGCTTTGATCTTGTCTCGGCTGAGTTTGATCAAGCCCTCGGCGCGCCGCTTCTCCTCTTCATTGAGCGAGCCGTTTTGCTTGAGTTGGTCGTTGAGGTTTTTAACCTTGCTCGCCAGGTTGGCGAATTCGTTGCTTGAGGCAGTGCCACTTGTGGCAGCCGCATCAAGTGAGGCGGTTGCCTCGATCATTTGGTTGGTGAATTGAGCGATCGCAATTGCAGCAATTGCACCCCCAACGGCGATCAGCAGTGGCACAAGTGGAGTGAGAGCGGCGATAAAAGGGGCAAGAGCCGCAGTTGCCGCACCTGTTGCCGTTGTTGAGGCAGCGAGGGCACCTGAGAGCACGCCTTGAGCGGCTGCAAAATTACCAGTTGCAACGGCTGCGGCGAGCTTGGCAGCCGTATAGGCAGCCGTGACAATGTTGCTTGCCAGCAAGGCAACTTTTTCGGCGATCAATGAGGCAGTGCTCACGACTGTCACAGCCGCAGCTTTAACCTCGGAAATGACGCGAGCACCATTTGCCAGGTTATAGGCAGCGATCGCCGCAGTGGCAGCCGCCAGGGCACCGACCAGAGCCGTGCTCGCAACGAGCACAACTTGAATCGGAGCAGGCAACCCGTTAAAAGCGTTGACCAGAGCGATCGCCCCTTGCACGAGTGGGAGAATTCCGACACTCACGATCTCGCCGATCTTGATGGCTGCCAGTTGAGCAGAGCCACTCAAAATATTTAAGCCAGCCCCAAGCCCTTGAGTGAGTTGCTGAGAGGCTGCATCGCTCGACCCTGCAAAGTTCTTCATTGCAGAGTTGACCTGATTAATTTGAGCCTCAGTTTGCCCTAACAACGAGGTGATAACTCGACCCCCTTGCACGCCAAACAGAGCATTCAAGAGCAAGTCTTTATCGGTCTCGCCGAGTTCACCTAATGAACTCTTAACGACTTTCAAAATCTCAGGAAATGGCTTAAGCGTGCCGTCTGCATTTCTCACGGCACCATTCAATTTTTCAAAGGCTGCAACGGCTGTCTTTGAGCCGCGAGCCTTAAGCTCATCTAACTCGGTCGAGGCAGCCGCCGAGGCGAGCTTGATGCGTCTCAACGCCTCGGCGAGACCCGTGCCAGCCGATGATCCTTTAATGCCAGAGTTGGCGAGCAAAGCCAGGGTCGTTACCGTGTCTTCGATCGATTGGTTTGAGCTTGCGGCTTGAGCACCCACGTATGAGAGAGCCTCGCCGAGATCGTTGGTGCCACTCGCCGAGGCATTTGAGGCAGTCGTGAGCAAATCAGAGATTTTTTGACTCTGATCAGCCGCGAGACCAAATTGATTTAGAGCGGCACCGATCACCTCGCCAGTTCTAGCGAGACCCTCGCCAGTTGCCTCAGAGCCTTTGACAACGCCAGAGAGAGAGGCTGTCACTTGATCTGAGTTGAAGCCTGCCTTTGCTAACTCGACCGAGACTGCTGCGATCTCGTCAGGGGTTTTACTTGTGGCGGCTGCGAGTCGCTCAATTTCTGCTCTGACTTTGGCGAGTTGCTCTGGCGTTGCCCCGCTAACGACTTGCAACGTTCTTAAGGTTTTGTCGAAGTCTGCAAACTGCTTGACACTCGTGCCGATGCCAGCCCCAATGCCAACCGCAACGGCACCTGAGGCAGTGCCCAAAACGGCGAGACCCTTTTGAGTTTTATCGGCTGCGGCGTTGAGGGTGTCGAATTGGGTGCGAGTGAGACCCAACTCTTTATTCAAGGCTCTGAACTTTTCAGCATTGGTTGCATTAACGGCATTCAACTCTCGCAGCCGCTCAACTGACTTGTTTGCCTTATCGGCTGTCAGCCCTAAGCCGTTGGCGAGGTCTTTTGATTGCTTGAAGGTTAAGCCGAGCGTTTTGGCAAGCTCGCCGATCCCTTTCGCCTGAGTGGCTGTCTCATTCAGAGCCTTTTTAATCGACAGCAAATCGCCAACGGTTTGCTTTGCCCCCTGGCTCTGAATTGATAAAAGTAACCTCAGGTTATTGGCTGCCATCTCTCACCCTCTCAGCCTCGCTCGGCTGCTTTCTGCCTCGCAACTTGGCTCGTTGCTCGGTTGCCCAACTGTTGAATTTTTCTTTTGCTCTCGCCTCAGGTGGCATTGAGAGATCTCGCCGTTGCTTGGCAATCTCAAGCACGAGATCGGCTGGCTCGGTGCGAGCCAGGTTGAGTGCCTCTTGCACGCTGCCAAATTGAAGCGAGAGAGCGGCGATCAAGTTTTCGAGAGTGGCTGGCTCAACTGGCTCGCCTGCCCTGCTCGCCTGCTTTGGCTCGTTTAACTCGATCAAGTACCCTTCTCGATAACCAACCTCGGTCTCGACATAAAACAAAAGCTCAACCATCATTGCCAGGTTGACCCACTCTGGCGAAATCTGATTGAGCCGCAGACAGCGATCGCACAAAAAACGAAAGCGACGATTGATTGCATAGAGAGATTCGATAGAGACCTCTTCTGTTTGCTCAAGCAACAATCGCCGCAGTTCTGCCAACCGATCTTGAAACTCGAAACGACCAACCAGAGAGCAACCATAGGTTGTGTGAATCTCACCATCAACCCCCTCAAAATCAAAGCCTTGACTTGATAGGGTTAACCACTTAAAAGCCATATTGCCCCCCTAGCTGAATCTGCCTTTAAGCGAGCACTGCTGTATCGAGATTCGAGACCTTATACGGCTCTTCCCAGCCAGCAGGGGCGATCGCCCCAAACTGAATCTCAAGCGTCGGCACATCATCGGCGATCGTGATCGTGGGTCGAGAGGACCGTTGCAAGTTAGGGAAATAGATTTGAAATTCGTCGGTTGATTCTGGCGAGTAGAGCTTGCCATAAAACTCGATATTTCCGTACCGAGTCAGGGTGCCAGAGCCGCCATAGGTCTCGACCGAGGCATAAGTGACAGGCACGGTATAGGTGATCGGTGCCCCTGCTTGAGCGGCATTGAAAACAAGTTTGGTGTTTGTGGTGTCAACGCCAACCTCGCCGCTCGCAGGTGAGGCAGGGGTTGTCGCTCGTGCCAAAGCGCCAGGTTGCCCCCAAGTGCCAAAGCCTGTCACTGTCGCGAAAATGCTGCTTGTGTTGGCAGCCGTGATCGCTGCATCAGTGATCTCATAAGGGGCACTGGTCGGCACTGTGACTCGCTTGGGAACCAACATAGTTTCATTGGTTGCCACGCGCTTAAACTGGTCGAGCGTGAAGCCGAGTTGTGCCCAATCAATGTATTGAGTTGAGAGGGTGAGAGTGTTAGAAACGGTTGCCTCGGCACTCGACTTTGTTTGGAGTTTGCCCCCAACAAAACCTTGAGCCTCTTTCGGCTCGGCCTCTTGCACAAATTCAAAATTGAAGAGGAATAACTCAAGCATTTTTTGAGCAGTGGCACCCCCGCTCAAGCCTGTGGTTTTAACAAAAACGTCACCTAATCCGCTCAACATACTGGTTTCTCTCCTTTGATCTGGTTGGTCTTAACTAAGCTCTGAGTCTCGGTTACTCAGGCTTTGAGTCAGCTTTCTTGGTTGCGACAGGGGTGAGTTTAGCGATCGTTGAATTGCCTTCTAAAACCTTGATTAAAGCCTCAGTTAAAGAGGGGTGATCTTTCGCATTAAACTCAACCCCTGAGTTGATTTGAGTGCCGTCAGGCAACACGAGATCTTGAATAGTTCTGTGAGTGTTCATTGTGGGTTTAACTCCTACTAGGCAGGTAAATCGCGAAAACTGAGCTGTATGCCCAAAAGCCCTGACTCAACTCAACAAAGCCCTCAGTGAGTTGGTAGAAAAAGGCAGGCGAGGTCTGCAACGGTTGAAAGCCGATAACCGCTGCCCTCAAGAGATCAAGCAACTCATAGGTGCCCTGGTGGCTGCGTAGGTTTTTACGACGCAAGAGGCAGGCATACTCGGCAATCCGCTCTTGAATGATTTTTGAATGAGGCAACGACCTCGGAGGGGGGGAAGCGTTGAGGCGTTGATAGCCAACAAAGATTTCGTCGGCGAGAGCAGGCGAGCCAAATGCGTCAGGCGAGCCAGGGAACGGCGAAACCTTGCAAGGCAACTTGGCAGCAATCCGCTCGATCAATGCGGTCTCAATCGCTAGTAACTGACTCACCCTTTAACAACCTCTTTGAACGTTTTGCCAGCCTTGAAAGTTGGAACCAGAGCAGCCGGAATCGTGATCGGCTCGCCGTTTTGAGGGTTGTGGCCTTGCCGCTCGGCTCGCTCTTTTGCCTTGAAAGTGCCAAAGCCAACAAGCACGACTTCATCACCAGTTGCAACGGCTGCTTGCACCTGGCTCAACAACGAGGTGATCACCTTATCAACCGTGCCTTTATGCACGCCAGTCTCTTTATTGACTGCATTAATTAACTCGGCTTTGTTCATGGGTTTAATAGTCCTTTAACGTGTCTTGTGTGAACACTCGATCGCTCGCGAAATAGTCAGGGGCACCCCCTTGAGCGGTTGGCTCGTTGGTTGGCAAGCCAAGATCAACGAGACCTTTTGCGACCATTGCCAGCCACTTGAGAGCATCCTCGTATCGCTGGCGTACATCTTCTCTGGCTCGCAAATTGTCGAGTTGATAGCGAGCAATATCAGCCGTTTTATTTGTGAGCACAACTGGCACGGTTGCCAGGTTGGCAACGGCTGCGAGGCTGTAAAACTTGCCGAGATAGCTGTTTACCTCTGCCTCGGCATAGGCGATCGCCGCTTCGACTTTGGCTGCATCAATATCTTGAGCCTCGTGATCTGCCAGGTTAGACAGCTCAAGCATTTCGTGCCAGCCAAAAAGCTGGACCATATCGGTTGAGTCGCAGTAAACACCCATCTCAGCCAGCCCCCCTCAAATCGGTAAAGTTTTCCGATTTGACCTCGGCGAGGCTCTCGCTCGGCAAGGTGCCTTTTGGGTAGGCACTGCTATCAACGCCAAGCTGAAAGGCGAGTTGGTGCAAATACCATTGCTTAGCCCCCTCGCCTTGCACCTGCAAAGCGTGCCTTAAAACCTCTGAGACCAAAGCCGCTCGGCTCGCCGCTTGTTGTAAATCGCCAGCCAAACTCATACTCAAAATTCCCCAACTGGAAAGCCCCAACGAGCTGTCTCTTGCTCAATCGGCTCATCTTCTACGGCTCGTGTGCCAGCCCCTTTACGCCGAGTCGGCACCCCCTCTTTGCCAGCCGTCTCAAACTCAACATCAAACTGAGGCACAAACTCAATTTTTTGAAACTCCATCCATTGAGCCGCCATCTCTTTAATTGCGTCGATCGCAACGATCACAACAGTTGCTTGCACGGCACCGATAAAAACGCCCAAAAAGATGAGAGCTGAGAAGGCAAACGCCATAAGAGAACCTCGCTATTTTTTGCGAAACAAACCACCAATTGAGCGAGCCAGGATCGAGCCAAGCCGCAGCCAAAAGCTCATTTTGCCTGTCTTGATCTCGCCTGCCTCGTTGAGTTCGTCAGTAACATCGGCAACACCATCTAAGGCATCACCAATTTTGTCAGGGGTGCTTGTCTCATCAGTCTGCTTGGGTCGATAGTCGGCATTCATAGAGAATTCTCCGAGAAACCCACCTCTTTAGGGGTGGGAGGGATAGGAGCGGCAGTCTTTGACTGCCAATACAAACGAACCAAACTCACACAGAAAATGTTAAAATGTGAGACATGGAAAAGGCTTTCAACTATC
>DVDV01000423.1 GCA_015296075.1 Leptolyngbyaceae cyanobacterium M33_DOE_097
TGAGAATAATTCTCACAAAAATATTCATTTTGAACAGCTATCAATGGCTGGAATACCCATTCTGCCGTTCATA
Organism: Leptolyngbyaceae cyanobacterium M33_DOE_097; assembly: GCA_015296075.1. Taxonomy (GTDB): domain Bacteria; phylum Cyanobacteriota; class Cyanobacteriia; order Leptolyngbyales; family Leptolyngbyaceae; genus DSRU01. The sequence goes on from DVDV01000423.1 coordinate 74, forward strand.
AAATTGAGCGCACAAGCCTTTAGAGGCTCTGACTTCAGTACAAATGTTTCAAAATGAGAATTGCTGCCAAATGACTGACTCTTCCAACCAGCGCTATAAGCGACGGCAAATTCTGCAAATGGCGGGTTTAGCAGCTGGAGCCGCAGCCCTTCCGGCAGCCTGTAAAGCCGCTAATACTCCAAACCTGGATGCGGCTTCCAAAACTCCCACAGGTGTGCAGCCAGCTACTAGCAGCCCCGCGATCGCCACTGCTCAAACAGGCAGTAGTCGTGTGGTGCTGATCCGTACTGAAGATCGGGTCGCTGGAGTAAAGCAAGCCTTAGATTTGCTGCAACCTGACAGTGTGGCAAGCCAATCGGTCTTTATTAAACCCAATTACAACACGGCTGATCCGGCTCCGGCGGCGACCGACACCGCTATGCTCGAAGCGCTGATCAAGGAGCTACAGAGTGCTAAAGCCGGAAAAATGACGATTGGCGATCGCAGTGGCATGGCAGACACACGGCAGGCGATGACAACTAAAGGTGTGTTTAAGCTGGCTGAGCAGTATGGCTTAGAGGCGATCGTGCTGGATGAGTTAGCCGCCGCCGACTGGCAAAAGTTTCCGGCTGAGGGCACCCACTGGAGCCGTGGCTTTGCCTTTGCCCGACCGATTTTGGCCGCCGATGCGATTATTAACACCTGCTGTCTCAAAACTCATCGGTTTGGGGGACACTTTACCCTCTCCCTTAAAAACACAGTCGGTATGGTCGCGAAGTATGTGCCAGGTGATAGCTACAACTACATGGGTGAACTCCATTCATCACCGCATCAACGGCTGATGATTGCCGAAATTAACAAAGCCTATCAGCCTGCTCTGGTCTTGCTCGATGGCGTGGATGCGTTGGTCAACGGTGGCCCTGAAGCGGGTAAACAGGTCAAAGCAGGTGTCATGATCGCGGGCACGGATCGGGTCGCCGTTGATGTGGTAGCCATTGGGATTTTGCGATCGCTTGGGACTACCCCTGCGGTTGCTGAAGGTTCGGTTTGGCAACTTGAGCAAATTCGGCGGGCTGTTGAGTTGGGTTTAGGGGCACGCAGTGACGAGCAAATTGAAATTGTCACGGCTGATGCCGGAGCGCGAGCATTGGCTGACCAGATTCGACCGTTGATTGCCTAGATACTTTAAACATATTTCTTTATAAAAATGAATTCGTGCCAGGGGGTTCGGTAGAATCTGCGACGAGTCAGATCTAGAGGCGATCGTCGATGACACTTGAAATGCCAACCTCCTCGCAGCAACTGGGGCATCGCATCACAGCACAACGGCGTGAAGTGCGTGAGCGAACCTTTGAGCATGCGCTTTTGGCAGCCATTATTGGGTTAAATCCGTACCCAAATCTGTTGACTTTTTCGCTAATTCTGGTGGGGCTAATTACCCTCAAGTTGATGCGAGATGTTGGCAAACGCTGGGGCTTTCCTGGCACGCTCGACCCTCTAGCTCTGGTTGGCAACTTACTGGGTGGCATTTCAGCCTTGGTACTGAGTGGGCTGATCTGGTTGATCGTCATCGTAATTGGAATTTCGTTTCCGCTAGTACAGCCGTTCGCCATCTCAGCCGCAATGTTTGCGTTTGTTTGGGTGGCAGGTCAAGCCACAAACCAGTATTACGAAGTCGGTCAACTTAAGCGTCTGAAAAAGCAAGAAACCGCGATCGCCCCACCTGAAACTGCCAGGCCAGATCTCTCAGAACCCGCCGCTGCTACCTCGGTGCATGCAGTCGCAGCATTGCCAATTGAAAAGCGAAGTCTGCCCAAGTTACGGAGGCGTCAACTTTTGCTGGCAGGACTGGCGACTGGAGCCGCACTGACTGGGGGGCATCACTATTGGCAGCAACAACAACTATTGGCTCGTCAGGCTCGTCTCTCAAATCTGGCTCGTCAGTCGCCGACGTATATCAAGGAGTATCTGGAAACGGCTTTTGCCGGAGATGCCAAAATGGTCGCGGATATTCAAAACTTACAGAAGTCATTGATCATCGCGCCACCTAAAGTCTCCTACGAACGGGAAATCTCAAAGCAATTGATTCTTTGCACACGGCTGGCAACCGAGCAGTATCTGACGGGCACCATCGTTGAAAACTATGATGGCAGCATTAAAAATTTACCGAGCTATGAACCTCAGCTCAATCGCTATCAACAACTTCTCTCAATTGAAGGCCCTGAAGAAGCAACGACAACGAAAACGGTTAAGGTGCCTGAAAATGCGTCTAAATTGCCACAAGACCCTTTGAGAGAAGGTTTGGACAACGCCGAGAATCTGATTGAAGGGTTAGCAGGGCAGGCGATCGTTCTGAAATGGCTTAATCCAGTTTATTGGGGCTTTGTGCTAGTTTCGCCAGAACATAGTCTGATTGTCTTTCGCGGCACCCAACGAATTACCGAGTGGATTCAAAACATCCTGGCACAGCAAAATAACTACAGCGAGTTATCTCCTTTTCAATATATCGGCAGAGTTCACCGGGGCTTTGCGACCATCTACGGCTCGATCGCCAAACCAACCATCGAAGCAGTGCAAAAACTCGACTTGAAGCGCCCAATTTACATTACCGGACATAGTTTGGGGGCTTCGATCGCCACCTTAGCCGCGATGGATATTGCGATGCGAGTCCCAGAAGCGCGAAATCAGTTACGCCTCTATACCTATGCCAGTCCACGTGTCGGTGATCCAATTTTTGCTCAACAGCACAGTCGGCTGGTGCCAAACAGCTACCGTGTTGTCAACGTGGCTGATGCAATTCCTTTAGCGCCGCCCACCTTTACTGGCAATCTCTCCTTTGCTCACGTCGGTCAACCCTGGACTTTTATGAACTACAGCGGCGATATTGCTCCCAGCCACTTTATCAGTACCTATCGTCAGGCGATCGATAAAGGGTTAGAAAAGGTGTATTCGCACCCGCAGGCTTAAACCTGCTAACAGGAAACTGGAGTTTGGACTAATTCAAAAAATACGCCACATTTAGAGAGGCGCTAGCGCACCCCTAGCGAAGCCATGCCAAAGGCTATTGCCGTAGGCTATACGGCTGTTCGCCCTTACGTATAGCGGAAAATTGCATTTATAGCGGTAGTCATCCAGGGTAGGACGGGGTGCAGAGGTGGAACCCCTGGCTGGGGGCGCAGTCCCCACATCCCCCTTTATTTGCAATGTCCTAAACCAACTGGCGGTAGTTATAGCCTAAAGTCCAAAGGAAATGGAGGGGCAAAGAATCAGCTTGCTTTGGCTACCGAGAGTTTAGGGACGAGCGGTAAACTCCGCGATCGCGCTAACGAGCCGTTCGATTTCGGTTTCGTCGGTGAAGTAGTGGACGCAAGCTCGCACACAGTCAGGGTTTAGAATGGTGCGAACAAAAATGTCGCGCTCTTCTAAAAACTTGACAAGGGCAGCATGAGCTTGATTGACCAAGCGAAAAGAGACTAATCCAGAAGTGGGGGGTTGCGATCGCAGACATGACACACTAGCTAACTCGGATAACTCTTGCCAGAGCCGCTTGCTCATTGTTTGGATGCGTTGAAACCGTTCTTCGGCAGAGCCAAATTGCTGATGAATCGAGATAGAAGCGCGTAAGCCTGCCCATAAAGGATAGGCTGAAGTCGCCACTTCATACCGTCGTCCATCGGGTTTAAAGCCGGTGGGATTGCCCTGGCTGTCCATTGCAATGCTGCGCCACCCGATAAAAGTGGGATGCAGGTTCTCGCGAGCCGTGGGACTGACGTAAAGACCACCCAGCCCTTCAGGACCGCAAAGCCACTTGTGCCCAGTAAAGGCGTAGAAATCAACACCTGTTTCTGGCAGGTTGAGAGGCAACATCCCCACCGATTGAGCGGCATCCACCATGACTAGGGGCGGGCGATCGCGCCGATAACCATGACAGGCCGCCACAATTTCTCGCAGGGGCAAAATTTGTCCGGTGTTCCACAAAACATGGCCGATTACGACCAGGCGCGTATCGGGCCGCAGGTGATCGACAATCACGGCGAGCGGGTCGCCACCGTTGAGGGTTGCTTGCAGCGGAAACACGCTCACCTCAATGCCAAAGCGACGCTGCAACTCGCGAATCGCTGCCACAATGCCGGGATGTTCACAGTCTGACATGAGCAGGTGATCACCAAAGCGCCAATCAATGCCCCACAGCGCAATATTGCAACCAACCGAAACATCTTCTGTCAGGCTGATGGTGTCAGGGGTTGCGCCTAGTTCACGAGCGATCGCGGTGCGAGTTTTTTCGGTTTCTTCAAACACCCATTGGTTCGCTTTCCCCGAAAATGGCCCTAGCTGTTGAAACTGGTTAATCCCCTGATGAATGGCATAGATGGCTGAATCCGGTAGTGGCCCCTGCCCGCCATAGTTAAAATAGCAACGTCCCTGTCGTAAAGCCGGAAACTGTTGCCGAAAGTCAGAGAGCGGAGAGGTTTCGAGGTTAGGGTCTGTCATGGTGAACGCAAAAGGGACGTTCTGCATTCTATCAACTGGTGGAAAGCAAACTGTGAGGGATTGCCTCTAAGCTGCTAGCATTGTGCTAGTGCATCTCCGACAAGCGAGCTGTTATCTGGCTAGATTCTAAGAGTCCGTTGTTACCCGTTACTCCCTTTTGTATCTCTGCCTTTTTGTCGCGATCGCTGCTCCCCCTCTATGATTGTCGATGCTGAGCTACTTCTAAACTTTCAACGCTGTAGTCGGCGAGCGTTTTTAGATGTCTATGGCGACTCATCAGAACGCGATGCGACCAGCGATTACTTGCTTAAGATTCTGCAAGATAGTCGAAGTCATCAACGATCAATTTTGGCGTCGATGAATTTTGCCGAGCCACATTACCCCAAAGGCGATTGGCAAGCCGGAGCAAAAGCCACGCTTGAGTTGATGCAACAAGGGGTTGAGCGCATTAGTCAGGGAGTTTTGCTAGCCGAGCAAGGGGGGGCAACACTACTTAGCATTCCCGATTTGCTAGTCAAGCAACCAGGTGAATCTATTTTTGGTGATTGGCTCTACATTCCAATGGATATCAAGCTGGGGAAACGGCCTAAGCAAGAGTACCAAATCATTGCAGTGTTTCACTCTTTTGTCTTGGGTCAGGTGCAGGGGGCATGGGCTGAGCAAGCCTGGCTGATTTTGCGTGAACGCGGCGAATATCCAGTGGATTTATGGGATGTCTTGCCAAAGTTGCAGGAGATTCTCGAAGACTGCATTCGTACGATTGGCGATCGCCAGGAACCCGAAGTTTTCATCGCTCGAAATCGCTGTGGTCTGTGCCACTGGTTTAACCACTGCTATGCGATCGCAAAATCTGATAATCACCTCTCTTTACTACCTGGTATCACGCCTGTTCGCTACACGCAGTTGCAAGAGATTCAACTCACAACTGTCAAAGCACTAGCCGAGACGCATCCGAGTCAATTGGAACCCCTACCTGGTTTTGGTCGCGAGCATGCCAGTAAAATTGTGCGCCAAGCCCGATCAACTCTGACAAACCAGGCCATCTTAATTGAAGAATCGAGTGACTTTTCAACTCAATCATCTCTTTCAAAGCTTGTGGGGCTGCCAAATCGGCAGCCTTCATCGTTTTTGCCGACTGCCCCGGTCGAGCTGTATTTCGACATTGAGGCAGAACCGGGAATGAACCTGGTATACCTGCATGGGGTTTTAGTCGTTGATCGAATTGCGAACACGCAAGTCTTTTATCCATTTTTGGCGGAGGCACCCCACGAAGAAGCACAGGTCTGGCAGCAATTTTTAGAGCTGGTTTGGCAGTATCCAACCGCGCCGATTTTTCACTTCTGTCCTTTTGAGGTGCAAACGGTCGAGCGGTTAGCCAAACTGTACCGTACGCCTTCCGACAAAATTAAGCCGTTGTTACCTCGGTTTGTCGATTTGCATGACTGGGTGACACGGTTGGTGACCTTACCTGTTGAAAGTTATGCGTTAAAAGCGATCGCGCGTTGGGTTGGGTTTGAGTGGCGTGATCCTTCAGCAAATGGGGCACAGGCGGTGTTCTGGTATGCCCAGTGGCTTGAAACGGGCGATCGCAATTTCCTCGACACAATTTTGGTTTACAACGAAGATGACTGTCGGGCAACTTATCACGTCAAAGATTGGCTCGTGCAGTTCCTCACATCGGTTTATCGAGCCGAGTTCGCGTAACTTTTTGACCGAGTTGGTAACCTTAATTTGTTAGAAGTCTGTATGAGCAGGTTTCTGACAAATCGCTGCATAAAACGCTTTAAACCTCTCTAATACCAATTCTCTAAATCCCATTTACAGATCCTCGTAGGGGCGGTTCGCGTTCGTGTAGCGTTTCCGAAGGAAATACCGCCCTTACAGATAATCAGTTTTGAAGAATTGGTATAACCACCCAAATTTTTTGAGCAAAGGTGCGTCCAATTTCGACGGGCTGTCGTAAACAAGCAGGAAAGCGAGCGCTTTCCTAATTGCCCCATATTTCGGAGAAGTATCACCGATGTCTCAATTCTGGTCAGCCGCTCTACTCGGTACTGCATTGGTTGCAACAACTCCTGCAATCGCCAGCGCTGCCACCTTTTCATTCTCAGGCTCTATTGATGGTAGCCAGCAAGTTCCCCCTAATGGCAGCGCTGCATCTGGCTTTTACACCGCTACTCTCGATGGTGAACCCGATGCATGGAGCTTTACGTATGAAGTGAGCTTTACTGGCCTTAGTGATGGCTTAGCCCTGGCGCACATCCATCTGGGCGATCGCGGGGCTACCGGGTCTGTCGTACACGATTTAGATAACACGGCACCATTGGTTGCCGCTGGTGTGAAAGGTGGTACTATCTCAGGTGATTGGCTTTCTACGGAAGTTGCACCTGGCGTATCTCCTGCTGATGTTTATAATCGATTTTTGGCAGGTGGCTACTACTTCAACATTCACTCCGCTGGTCCGTTTTTACAAGCAGGTGAAATTCGCGGGCAAATCGAGCCAACCGCAGTTCCAGAACCAATGACAATGCTGGGTGTGTTAGCGGCAGGTGGTTTAGGGGTGGCAGCTCGTCGCAAACAGCGATCGCAACGCCCAGGAAGCTAAGCTTAGTCAGCATATGCTTCAGAGGAAAAACAGACTTTCTCTGTAGATTTTTTTAAGCTTCGGGGTGCGAGCTATCAGCGTATCACATCCGACTCCTTGGGTTACCCGAGTTCAGGCTTTGACTCGCGCTCCATCAGCGCAGCCACAGCCGCCTGAGGAGTCGTTTCTCCATTTAATAAACGGGCGACCTGCTGAGTAATCGGGGCACTGATGCCTTGCTCGTTAGCCAGTTTGACAAGAATGGGGGTCGTATTGACCCCTTCAGATGTGCCTTCAAGCTCGGTCAAAATCGTTTGCAGAGACTTACCCTGAGATAGGCCGTACCCAACCTGGTAGTTTCGGCTCAGTGGACTATTGCAAGTTGCCATCAAATCGCCAATGCCCGACAGCCCATAAAATGTCTCTGGCTTTCCGCCCCAACGGCAACCGAGGCGCAACATCTCGGCTAAGCCACGCGTAATCAAGGCTGATTTGGCATTCATCCCCAGTTGCAAACCATCACAGGTGCCGACCGCGATCGCCATCACATTCTTGAGGGTGCCGCCTAACTCGACCCCTAACGGATCGGGATTGGTATAGACGCGAAATCGGCTGGATGAAATGGCTTGTTGCACGGCGATCGCCGATTCAGCAATGCTACTGGCTACCACCGTTGCGGCAGGCAACTTGTGTTGGATCTCTTTGGCTAAATTGGGGCCTGACAAGACTGCGACAGGGTTTTCAGGAAACGCCTGCTGCCAAATCTGAGAGGGCAGTAGCGGCAATTGGTTGGCTGATGAATCGGCATCTAGCCCTTTAGTCGCTGAAAGAAGAATTACGTGGGCTGGCAATGTCTGCTGTTGCATTTGCACAACAATGGGTCGTACCCCCCGCATCGAAACAGCGGAGATAATCAGGTCGGCATCGCTGACAACTTCAGCCAGTCGATCGCGATCGCGGCGCGGCGACCACAGCCGAACGGTATGCCCGCGCTCAATTGCCAGCCCTGCTAATGTCGAACCCCACGCACCTGCCCCTAAAACGGCGATCGTGAAAGATGGTGCATCTACTAGCAAATCAGTCATCGCCACTCAAAGAACGAATCGAACGTGGATGATTTTTCATTAAAGCTTGCACTTGCTCGGCGTGATAAGAGCTACGGGTTAAGGGTGAAGCAACAACTTGCAAAAAGCCGAGAGACTCGCCATATTGGCGCCATGCATCAAACTGCTCAGGCCGGACAAAATCAGCGACATTCAAGTGTTTTTGAGTCGGTTGCAGGTATTGCCCAATCGTCAAAATATCGCAGTCTACCTGGCGCAAATCGTGCATCACGCCTCGCACTTCGGCATCGGTTTCGCCCAGCCCCACCATAATGCCTGACTTGGTATACAGCCAGGGCGTGAACTCTCGCACCCGCTTCAACAATTCGAGCGATCGCCCGTATTGCCCTTGCGGACGTACCCGTTTGTAGAGACGCGGTACAGTCTCAATGTTGTGGTTGATCACGTCAGGCTGGGCTTGCAGGATAATCTCAAGCGCTTGCCAGTTACCACATAGATCCGGAATCAGCACCTCAATCGTGGTGCCAGGTGAAGCGGATTGAATCGCGTGAATACAATCACGAAATTGAGCAGCTCCGCCATCTGGTAAATCATCGCGATTGACTGAAGTGACCACAACATGCTTCAGCCCCATTCGACGAACGGCCTCTGCTAAACGGGTTGGCTCGGTTGGGTCGAGTGGTTTCGGCTTTTTCTCAAAGTCAATATCGCAGTAGGGACAGGCACGCGTGCATGCAGGCCCCATGATCAGAAATGTTGCCGTGCCATTGTTGAAACATTCACCAATGTTGGGGCAAGAAGCCTCTTCACAGACGGTATTCAGCCCCAAATCACGCAGGACTTCCTTAACGTTGCCAACTCGCTCCCATTGCGGTGCTTTAACTCTCAACCAGTCTGGCTTAACAACCACAGCTTCACTCTAAATTTTCTAGGCGTACTCCTGTTCATTTTACCAAGCAAACCGATGTTCAGATCTAGCCGCGTTGAGAGTTCAGCCCAGAAAACAATTTGAGTCAATAAAGGCCGCGATCGCCAGGTTGGATGAATGCCTGAAAAGCGTGATTTAAGCAGCATCTATAACGGTAGCGATCGTTAATCTCTCTAAACCAGATTCCGCATACATCCTGTAGCTATGCTACCTGGATTGTTATTTTTCGGTAGTTAATAATTAGATGATGTCTAGCACACATCGTTAAAAGCGGCTTTGGTGCAAGTATGCCTTTGATACTTCTATCATTCGGATAAACAAACAACAATGCAGCGATGCGTGAATCAATTAATCACGTAGATAACAATCGTTTTGTCTCTATTGAGTCTTCTTTAAAGCCTACTTTTATTTAACAACCTATCAAAGCTTCTATGGTTGGTATAACGCACTAGACTTAAATCGGCATTAATAATTGCCTGATAACACAGTTAATAATTGGTCTTTCTCTATATCTGAGATATATATTTATTTTCGACAAAGAGAAGCTTTGAATTGATAAGTATTTACTTATAGCCCTAATCGGAAATGTATTTAGAAAACCTATTTACCAGAGGTTTAAGTTTGCATAGAATCAAAACAAGTTAATTACAGCAAAGAGCAGAACGGATTTATACCTAGCTTTTAGACAGAAATTGTCTATTTGGTCTGATGATTTCTAGATAAAAGCCTGCTTTGGTAAGTAACTGAAATTTAGGTTTTGCTTGAAAGATTTTTGCTTAAACAGGCTCACTGATCTATTTCCAGCCAAGAAATAGATGGGACTTATTTCATTAGTTTGTGAGCCTGATTCATCACTCTGTCGCCGCTTCTCATTAGTGAAGTGGCACTGCTAATTTTTGCTAGGAGACATGTATGGCTACACCCGCTAATCCCTATTCGCGCCGTAAATTTTTATGGATTGCGACAGCAACTGCTGCCAGCACCATTCCTCTCAAAGGTTGTTTAGGCAACCCCCCTGAAACTACAGGCGGCAGCACTACAACAAATACCCCGACCGCAACGGGAACTGTTTCTGGCCCTGCTCCTGAAACAACAAAAATCCGTCTCGGCTACATCCCAATTGTTGAGTCGGCACCGCTCATTATTGCTAAAGAAAAGGGCTTTTTTGCAAAGTATGGGATGCCCGATGTTGATGTTGCAAAACAGGCAAACTGGGCTTCTGCCAGAGATAACGTTGTGATTGGCTCTGACAAAGGTGGAATTGATGGTGGACAGTGGCAAATGCCAATGCCCCATTTGCTGACTGCTGGGATTATCACGAATGGTCAAAAGGTGCCGATGTACCTTCTAGCGCAGCTGAATACTCAAGGCAATGGCATTGCTGTTTCAGGTAAAAATGCTGGCAAAGGATTGGGCTTAAAAATTAATGACCCCGACTATATTAAAGGTTTTGAAAAAACAGAAGGGCGAAAGTTTAAAGCAGCTCATACCTTTCCAAATGTGAATCAAGACTTTTGGATTCGTTACTGGTTTGCCGCGAGCGGTGTTGATCCAGATAAAGACATTGACTTGTTAGCTGTTCCTCCAGCAGAAACCGTGCAAGGGATGCGGAATGGCACAATGGATGCCTTTAGCACTGGAGATCCTTGGCCTTACCGGATTGTGAGTGACGAAATTGGGTTTATGGCGGCTCTCACAAACGAAATTTGGAAGTTTCACCCTGAAGAATACCTGGCAATTCGGGCTGATTGGGTTGATAAAAATCCAAATGCGACGAAAGCTTTACTGAAAGCGGTAATGGAAGCACAGCAGTGGTGCGATCGCCCCGAAAACCGCAAAGAACTGGTTGAGATTTGTGCGGGTAGAAACTACTTCAATGTGCCAGTAGCAGTACTCAGACCCCCTTATGAAGGCAAATATGCAATGGGTGACAACAAGCCCAATGTAGACAACTTTAAGAGTGGTCCTCTGTATTGGAAGGATGATCTGGGTAGTGTCTCCTATCCCTATAAGAGTCATGACCTTTGGTTTTTAACCGAAACCATGCGCTGGGGATTCCACGACAATGCCATTAAAGATTTTGACATGGCAAAGAAGTTGATTGATTCGGTCAACCGCGAAGACATTTGGAAGGAAGCAGCAAAAGAAGCGGGATTTACAGCCGATATTCCAACTTCAACGTCACGCGGTATCGAAACGTTTTTCGATGGTATCAAGTTTGATCCAGCTAACCCCGAAGCATACCTGAAGAGCCTCAAGGTTAAGCGAGCTTAGCCTAAGAGCAAAGTTTCTTGAAGTCAAAGATCACTTCAAGTTGATCTATGAATGAGTAGATGGGGCAAATACTGAATCGTCTACTTGCTTATCTACTCATTCAATCTTGCCTGTGTTTGTAATCGATTTAAAAGTTCACTAGTCACATATCAACGAGGAAAAGGTAATGGTTACTCAAGCTGAAGTGCGCCGGAGAGATGCGAATCCCCTGCAAAAGTTTTGGAAAGAAAAAGGGTCAGATCTGGTTTTACCGCTGATTGGCGTTGTTGGCTTTCTGCTGATTTGGCAATTTCTTTCCTCAAGCGGCATTACACGCTTACCGGCACCCAGTTCGTTATTTACTGATAAGCGAACGCGCGACCTGCTCTTCTATCCATTTCTCGATCGCGGTGGTTTAGATAAAGGTCTATTCTGGCAAACTTTAGCGAGTTTACAGCGAGTTGCAATTGGCTATACAGCTGCCGCGATCGTTGGCATTGGAATGGGAATCTTAGTTGGTTCCAACCGTAAGGTTAATCAGATGCTCGATCCCATCTTCCAGTTTCTCCGCATGATTGCACCGCTCGCGTGGGTACCCATCACCTTAATTGCCCTGCCAAACGTTCAACTTGCTGCTATCTTTGTCATCTTTATTACATCTATCTGGCCGATTCTGATTAATACAACAGTCGGTGTTCAACAGATTCCGCAAGACTACAAAAACGTTGCTCGCGTTTTACAAATTTCACCCCGCAAATACTTCTTCAAGATCCTCATTCCTTCTGCTCTGCCTTATATCTTCACAGGTCTACGAATTGCCATCGGTCTTGCCTGGTTAGCGATTATCGCGGCTGAAATCGTAATGTCTGGTGTGGTGGGTATCGGTTTCTTTATCTGGGATGCGTATCAGCAAAACTATGTGAGTGAAGTGATTCTCGCGGTGTTTTACATCGGTGCTGTAGGTCTACTGCTCGATCGCTTGATGGCATTCCTTCAGCGCAAGATTTTGCCAGCCGACAACCGTTAGTTGAGGCGATCGCTTCAGGTCAATTGAAGCTGCACGTAAACCTGATTTGAGGAAAGAAAATGAGTGTTTTTGTTGCTGTTGAACAGGTCGGAAAGGAGTTTGCGTTAGCAAAGGGCGATCGCTACATTGCTTTGAAAGGCATCGACCTGGAAATTAAAAAGGGTGAGTTTATTTCGCTGATTGGTCACTCTGGTTGCGGCAAGTCTACCCTTTTGAATATGATTGCCGGACTCGATTTGCCCACCGATGGAATAGTTGCGCTGGAAGGTCAAAGAGTCACCAAGCCAGGCCCCGAACGGATGGTCGTCTTTCAAAACTACTCGCTCCTGCCCTGGTTAACCGTTCGTGAAAATATCACGCTGGCTGTCGATGAGGTTTTGTCTGGCCTGCCTGCGGATGAGCGACGGGCCATTGTCGAAGAGCATATTCAGATGGTAGGCCTGCAACATGCGGCTGATAAGCCTCCGGCTCAACTATCGGGGGGGATGAAACAACGGGTTGCGATCGCGCGGGCATTGGCAATTCGCCCAAAGCTGCTATTGCTGGATGAACCCTTTGGCGCACTGGATGCGCTGACGCGAGGTAATCTGCAAGAGCAACTGATGCGGATCTGCGAAGAGCATGAAGTGACCGCCGTAATGGTAACGCACGATGTCGATGAAGCCGTGTTGCTGAGCGATCGCATTGTGATGTTGACCAATGGCCCCGCTTCTAAGATCGGTGGCATTTTAGAGGTCGATATTCCCCGCCCTCGTCGTCGCCTGGAAGTCGTGAGCCATCCCAGCTACTACAGCCTGCGATCGGAGTTGATCTACTTCCTGAATCAGCAGAAGCGGATTAAAAAGCTGCGGGCGCGGAAGGTGAGTGCGATCGCGCGACATGGGTTAGAGAAAGTAAACCTCGAAATTGGGTTTGTCCCCTTAACAGCCTGTGCGCCTTTGGTGGTTGCAAAAGAAAAAGGTTTCTTTACTAAACATGGTTTAGATGAAGTGAACCTGGTGCGCGAAACCAGTTGGCGCGGGATTGTGGACGGTATTGCTGGAAGTCATCTAGATGCAGCCCAAATGCCTGCGGGGATGCCCGTTTGGCTCAGTGTTGGGGGGCATCAAGACCAGCCGCTCCCGGTTGTGAGTGCCCTGACGATGACCCGCAATGGCAATGCAGTCACGCTGGCAAAACGGTTCTACGATCAAGGCGTATATTCTGCAACAGACTTTAAGCGCATGTTGCTGGAGTCCACTGAGGGTACTCATACGCTCGGTATTGTTCACCCGTCGTCGATGCACAATCTGCTGTTGCGTTACTGGCTTGCAGCCAATGGCATTAACCCGGATCGCGATGTCTCGCTCAAGACGATTCCACCTGCGCAAATGGTGGCTGACCTGAAAGCCGGGATTATCGACGGTTATTGTGTGGGCGAACCCTGGAACCTGCGGGCGCTGGTCGAAAATACAGGTTTTACCATTGCAACCGACCTGGAAATTTGGCAGGGTCACCCTGGCAAAGTTTTAGGAGTGCGAGAAGACTGGGCACTGGCTTACCCCAATACCCATGTGGCATTAGTTAAAGCCCTACTCGAAGCTTGCCGTTACTGTGCTGATCCAGATAATCATGAGGAGATTCGACAGATATTGGCTCAACGCGAATATCTCAGCACTAGCGTCGATTACATCCATCTGGGTGATCCAAATGCAGCCGTCTGTAACCTTGATCGCCCTGTGCGGGAGTATGCTCACCATCTCTTCTTTGGGGATGGCGTGAATCGTCCTAGCCGCACTGAACATCTCTGGATGATGACTCAAATGGCACGTTGGGGTGATATTCCTTTCCCCCGTAACTGGTTAGAGATTTTGGAAAGAGTTTGCCGAGTCAGCGTCTTTAGTACGGCGGCGCGCGAGTTAGGCATGTTAGACATCAAATACCATCGAGGTCCAATTCAACTATTTGACGGTGTCCCGTTTGATGCGGAAGATCCAATCGCCTATCTCAATAGTCAATCCATCAAATTGAATTTCAGCGTGGCAGAAGTTGCGCTTAAACAGCCTCAACTGATTGCAGTCTAATGTCGTCTTCCACTTATCTATTTAGATGCTGAAATCTATGCCAACTCTTTCTCAAAACTCAAACATGATTACAACCCAAGCACCTCCAATTCAATCTGCTTCTTTTCTTTCAATTCAATCGGTTTCTAAGGTTTATCCCACGCCTAAAGGGGCTTACACGGTTCTTGAAGATGTCAACTTAGACATCCATGAAGGTGAGTTTATCTGCGTGATTGGCCACTCTGGCTGTGGTAAGACCACACTGCTGAATATGGTGTCTGGTTTTTCAGAGCCATCAGCAGGCCGTGTAGCCCTCCACGGCAACCCAATTACAAAACCAGGCCCCGATCGCATGGTTGTGTTTCAAGGTTATGCCTTGTTACCCTGGCTTACGGCTTTTGAAAACATTTATCTAGCGGTTGACTCGGTCTATCCGAAAAAGTCAGAAGCCGAAAAACGTGCCATTGTGCGGGATCATCTGGCGATGGTCGGACTGGCTGACGCTGCCGATAAAAAGCCACCGCAGCTCTCTGGCGGGATGCGCCAACGGGTCGCGATCGCTCGTGCGCTTTCGATTCGGCCTGAGGTGCTGATTTTAGATGAACCCTTTGGAGCGCTCGATGCGATCACCAAAGAAGAACTGCAAGAAGAGTTACTCAAAATTTGGAATGAGCACAGATGCACCGTTCTGATGATCACCCATGACATTGACGAAGCGATGTTCCTGGCGGATCGTCTGGTCATGATGACGAACGGGCCAGCAGCAACGATCGGTGAAGTTATCGAGATTCCATTCTCCCGTCCCCGAGATCGCGATCGGATGATGGAAGATCCGGAATACTACAAACTGCGGAACTATATTCTCGATTACTTATACAACCGATTTGCTCACGACGATGAGTAAGCAGCATGCAGGCTAAATTCGATTTGGCTTGTATTGGCTAGCAGACTAGTGACAACAGCTCATCACCTTTTTGATCCCTCGATTTTTATGAATCTGGGGATCTTTTTTTGGCTAAATTGAAGAACTAAATTGGAAAGCGTTGATCGCGATCGTGGGGCAGATCGAAATCAATTGCGGGGCCTAGGGGCACAATTCGATTGGGGTTTAGCTCTGGCAAACCTGCGTAGTAAAGCCGTTTAATATGGTCTGCGCTACACATTTGCTTAACACCCGGTTGTTGATATAAATCTCGCAGGTAGTTCCACAAATTAGGGTAATCAACCAAACGGCGGAGATTGCACTTAAACAGCCCATGATAGGCCAGATCAAAACGAAATAAGGTGGTGAACATACACCAGTCAGCGAGTGTAATCTGATGACCGCAAAGGTATCGCTGCTGATTCAAAATTGTCTCCCAGTCATCAAGTGCCTGAAATAGCTCGGTCACAGCTTGTTCATAGGCTGATTGAGACGTTGCGAAGCCACTTCGATAGACACCGTTATTGATCGGCTGGTAGATGTCATCGATGATCTTCTCAATTTGAGTTTGTAACGATTGTGGATAATAATCGACATCTGATTTTGCAAATTCATTAAACTCAGAATTAAACATCCGAATAATTTGGCGAGATTCATTATTCACAATCTGATGAGTCTGGGTGTCCCATAAAACAGGGACTGTGACGCGTCCTGTATAGTCTGGATTGGCTTTAACGTAGATCTGCCAGAGGTAATCGGCTCCATTCACGCGATCGCCAATACACCCTGGGTAATCTGAAAACTTCCAGCCTTGCTCACTAATGACCGGGTCAACAATCGACAAACCGATGACATCTTCTAGCCCTTTTAACTTCCATAACAATGCTGTTCGGTGTGCCCAGGGACACCCTAGTGAGATGTAGAGGTGATACCGTCCTGCTGCGGCTTTAAACCCGCTCGAACCATTGGCTGTAATGTTGCTTCTAAATTGGGTTGGCATCCGTTGAAATTGACCATCTTGGCTACGCTCAGTCCATTCTTTTGTCCATTTGCCATCTACTAATTGCCCCAGAGCCATCGTTATATCTCCTTTTGTGAGTTGCTTTAGCTAAAGGCGTACGCTGCCATACTAAATGCCCCGTAGGTGAAGCTGCGGTGTAATTCTGTTCCTCTAGGTGCCTCGCCACCTGCCCCCAATGCCACAAACAGCGGCAGCAAGTGTTCGTCGCTGGGGTGATTTTGTACCGCATAGGGCGCTTGACTTCGGTAATCGAGCAAAGCATCTACGTCGTTTTGGGCGATCGCGGTCGCTAACCAATCGTCAAATTGCTTGGCCCAATCTGGTGGTTTTGCATTTAGAGAGTAGGCCCCAAATGCCCGTAAATTGTGGGTTGCCGAACCACTAGCAAGGATCAAGACACCCGCTTGTCGAAGGGGCGCGATCGCCTGGCCTAAACGGTAGTGGTAATGCGTTCCCTGCGCAGGCTGAAGCGAAAGTTGCATCACTGGAATGCCTGCCTCAGGATACATTAACACCAGAGGTTCCCAGGCTCCGTGGTCAAGCCCGCGACTTGGATGGGTGGCTGTTTCAAAACCAGCCGTAGCCAATAAGGTTTTTACCTGCGTTGCCAGTTCTGGCGCACCGGGCGCTATGTAGTGCATCGCATACAACTCGGCTGGAAACCCCCAAAAATCGTGGATTGTTGTAACTTGTGCAGCCGTACTCACTGTGGGAACTTGTGTGAGCCAATGTGCTGAAATGATCAGGATGGCGCGAGGCGGCTCTAGATGCTGTCCTAATTGCTTCAAAAATGCACGTGAAGGGGTTTCGTGTAGCAACAGGTCAGGCGCACCGTGAGACACAAAGATAGCAGGGAGAGAAGCCATAGATATCGTGCAGGAACGAGAAAAGCGTTAAAGATGTGAACGAAACGCAAGCTGATTACCTTTCTTAAAAATTTGATCAGCTTGCAGATAGGGGCGATCGCTGAGAAGCTTCTAATTAGACTTTAGACTAAACGCGATTTTCCACTATATGTAAGGGCGAACAGCCGTTCGCCCCTCCTAAATATGGTGTATTTTTTGAATTAGTCCAAACTCCAGTTCTAAATGAGGGAATTTTTAAGCCTTGCGCATTTAATTCTAGTTTAGATAGTTCTAACTAGAACTATTTCTGCGCAACTATATCCAAAAATCCATTTCTTTAGAAGTAGACAACAAACTGAAGTTCGCAGATTTTGCTGTAGTGATCTATCCAGACTATGAGCAGGTCTTTGAAGGAACTCTTTTCGCAACACCCGCCTCATAAATGATCGAGGACTGTTGCACAGCGGGCAATCAGACAGCGTAGTAAAAGCGCTCGTGAACAACTTTGCCATCTTCCCAACGCTGCACAGAAACTTGATCATGCGTGACTTTACCCCAATCAGCATGGGTGTAGTCTAAAAACCATTCAGAAATAATGACATTATCTCCAAACGCAACAGTTTTAACTTCTGCGCCTCGAAACTCAACAACCTTCGAGAAAAAGTCTAACTCACGTTGACGGTTTGCATCTCTGCCAATCGTTGGTTCTTGCTCGTTTTCTTGCATCACAACATCCGGCCCATAATACTTTTCAAACGCTTCCATAGCTTTCCCTGCTAGAACCAGGGCTTTGATATCTGCAAAAGCAGTAGACAGATTGATACTCATGGTGAATTGCTCTCAAAAGTAAACGAGTTAGAGTGTGAAATCAGGTCAAAAGTTTTACCCAGCGAATAACAAAGCCCTTTCATCAAGATTTAGGCTCTGTTTGAGTAACAGCCAACAAGAAAATAGTTTTAACTAGAACTATCTATACCCAAACTATCTTGTTTTTTCCTGAGCGTCAACTTCTCAGTTAAATTCGCAGCCGATTAATCTAAGGCTTGGCGCAGGCGACTGAGCAAAACTCTCAAAAGCTCTAGTTCTGAAGGTTCTAAACGCTCAAATCGCTCTTTTAAATAGTTGATGTGAGCCGGAAAAATCTCTTCAAATAAGGCTTCTCCTGCGGGTGTGAGTCGCACAATCACACTACGTCGATCGCCCGGAGGGACTTCGCGCTGCACGATCTGCTTCTTCTCTAAGCGATCAATCACACCTGTTAGCGTCCCCTTGGTGATCAGCGTTTTTTCACCCAATTCACCCATACTGAGGCCATTGGTATTACCGAGGGTCGCAACAACATCAAACTGGGCAGGCGTCAGCTCAAGGGGGCGCAAATGAGCTTCTGAGCAGGCAGAAAAAGCCTGATAGGCTCGGGCTAACTCCCGCATTGTTGGGATAAAAGGTTGTTTGGCGGCTTGTTGAGAGGAACTGGGCATAGGTGAACTGATTGAGAAGCTGTAAGACAGAGAGGCGTTCATGTGCTTTTAACTTATCGCTTTGAGGGGGCGATCGCGGCGACTATTTTTTAACTAATTCAAAAAACTGGCCTATTATCCTATGTCTGGCTATAAATCGAGTAAAGTATTTTTAGAATCAAAGCGGTTGTCGATTAAACTGACAGCAAGATTCAATGAATATTTTGGTAGAAATTGATATTTGAATCATCTTTTAAGATAGTTTCTAAAAATATTATGTTGATACTTGTATTTCCGAAGTTATGCACTTTGATTGTAAATGTTCACAATGGCTAATTGATCGACCGATCGCTCATCGAGGGTTACACCAAAATTGCTCTATTCCAGAAAATTCAATAGCTGCATTTGAGGCCGCGATCGCTCAAAATTATCCAATTGAGCTAGATGTACAGCTTATCGCTGATGGGGAGTTAGCCGTTTTTCATGATGTTGCGCTGCATCGTCTTACTGGTGCCCAAGGCAGCATTTTTGAACAAACTTTGGCATCGTTAAAAAGCCTACGATTGCTGGGCACAGATGAAACAATTCCCTCTCTAGGACAGGTGTTGCATTTTGTAGATGGGCGAGTGCCGTTGTTAATTGAGTTAAAGAATGAAGGTGCAGCTGGAAAGCCGGAAGCGGCTTTACTGAGCCAGGTTTCAGGCTATCAGGGACTTTTTGCAATTCAGTCGTTTAATCCCTGTTCGTTGCAGTGGTTTCAGCACAATGCTCCACACATTCTACGGGGGCAACTGGCTGGAAACTTCAAAGGTGTTCCACTCGCCTGGTACAAGAAACAGTTATTGAGCAACTTGTTACTGAACTGGGCTAGCAGACCGCATTTTATCGCTTATGATGTGAGGGCTTTACCCAATCTGCCAACCCTGTTGTCGCACCGGATATTTAACCTGCCGCTGCTGGCCTGGACAATTCGAAGCGATCGCGATCGCCAATGGGCACTCAAGTATGCAGACAATTTTATTTTTGATGTGTTTTAGTGGGGAAGCAGTAGAGAGGCCAGAAAAGAAGCAGGAAACAGGAGGTTAAAGATAGATGAGAGAAGTGAAATTTTATCTATTCAGATAATATTTTGAGACATTTCTTGAAACTTATCAGGAATTATGGGCTTACTAACTCAAGTTCGATTAAATTTGATTTGGTCTGAGTTTACGGACATGGGGATAGCTCATGGAAGGGGAATTTCAACGCAATAGCCTGGGTTGGCAGGTTCATCTCATGCAACGGCGATTGGGAGAATGGATTGGTGGCATGCTGAATTCTGCAGCCTTTGGGGGGGAGGATAGTCCTTCGCAGATCCCGGATTGGCTCTCGCGGTTGCTGTTTTGGGTGATCGTGATCGGGCTGGGAGCCTGGCTGCTATGGCAACTCTATCAAGTCCTGCGCCCTTACCTATACCGGGCGATCGCCCTACAACCTCAGACGCAAGGCCAAAATCGGGTTAACGACCAAAAACTAACAGCTGAGCAGTGGCTGGGGCGATCGCGCACTTTTGCCAAGCAAGGTAACTATCGAGAGGCTTGTCGAGCGGTCTACTTGGCTGTCTTACAGCATTTGGATGACACTCAACAAATTCCCTATCAAGATAGCCGCACCGATGGTGAATATCGCAACCTGCTCAGCAGAGCCGCTCAACCCCAACCGTTGCAGCTCGTGTTGGATACGCATGAGCAACTTTGCTTTAGCGATCGCCCCATTTCAGCGGATACCTTTCAGCAGTGCCAGACCGCCGCTCAGGAGGTTATGACTCCATGAGGCCGAGTCAACGCCGAATCTGGATTGGGCTGATTGCCGTGATTGCTCTGGTAATCATCACGCTTGTGACTGCACCGAGCCGAGGTAGCGGTGGGCAACAGGGGTCTACCTACGGACGCTCTCCGGCAGGGTATGGAGCCTGGTATGCCACGATGCAACAACGGCCAGAGACAAGGGTGCGGCGTTGGCAAAAACCTGTGAGTCGTTTGTTAGAAAGCCCACCCAACGATCGCTTGACGCTGCTGCAAATTGGAGATGGATTCAACATACTCAACCCCAACGAACCGTTAGCAGAATGGGTTGCTAAAGGGAATGTCTTGATTCGATTAGGGGTGCGGGCACCCATTACAGACGCGAATTTTACCCGATTTTTGAACCACCCTGTTGGAATTGTGATGGTTGAGACGCGCCGCCGCAATGTTGATAGTAATGGCCTGCTCACCGATGAGTATGGCGCGGTGGTGTGGCAGGGGGCGATCGGGGATGGGCAGGTGATTTATGCCTCAACACCCTATCTCGCCGCCAACGCCTATCAAGAACGGGCTGGAAACTTTGCGTTGCTGACCGATATCGTAACTAAACCAGGCTTGCCAATTTGGGTCGATGAGTTTCTGCATGGATATAAAGACCCAGATGTGATTCAGGCGGAGACAGAGGGTGGTAATTTGTTGGCGTATCTCGCCAGAACGCCCCTATCTTTACTGGCACTGCAAGCAGGCATTATTCTGTTGCTCAGCTTTTGGGGGCAACGGCGCATGGGTTCACCGATCGCGGTCAGCAGTCCAGTTGTTGACAATAGTGAGGCGTATATCACGGCGATGGCACAGGTCTTGCGCAAAGCCCAATGCAGTGAGTTTGTTGTTGACACCATTAGTAAGGCAGAGCGTCAGGAAATTCAAAAAGCCTTGGGGTTAGGCGTTGATCCGGTGTCATCAGAGCAAATTTTGACTGCCTGGGCAGAACAGACCAAGCAGCCTGCCAGTGAGTTGAGTACGCTACTCAAACTGGCCGATAAACCCCGTCGCCTTGATGAAGTCAAACTTCAACAGTGGCTGCAACTGGTTCAAAAAGTGCGGCGCTGGTTGCCAAATTCTTCTACCGGAGTCCCCCGTTTATGAGTGAACTGAAATCTGCCTGCGATCGCCTGACTCAAGCCCTGGGTCAAATTGTTGTAGGTCAGTCGAACCTGATCCGCGATTTGATGGTGGCGTTGCTTTCTGGCGGGCACGTCATTTTAGAAGGGGTACCCGGTACGGGCAAAACGTTGCTAGTCAAGGTACTGGCTCAAGTAGTGCAGGCCGATTTTCGCCGGATTCAGCTGACACCCGATGTCTTGCCGTCGGATATTTTGGGTGTCAATGTATTTGACCCGAATACGCGCACCTTTACCCTCAAACGTGGCCCGGTGTTCTCTGAGGTGCTACTGGCCGACGAAATTAACCGCACTCCACCAAAGACGCAATCGGCGCTGTTAGAAGCAATGGAAGAACAGCAGGTCACGCTTGACGGAGAAAGCCTGCGGTTGCCCGATCTATTTTGGGTGATTGCAACGCAAAACTCCCTGGAGTTTGAGGGCACCTATCCTTTGCCTGAAGCCCAGCTAGACCGCTTTTTGTTTAAGCTGATGGTCGATTATCCTGAGCAGAAGGCAGAACGTCAGATGTTGCTTAATGCCCAGGCGGGGCTGCAAACTAAGCGGCTTGATCTCGTCAAACTCAAACCGATTCTGAATGTGGCGCAAGTGCTGGCGGCTCGTCAGGCGGTGCGAGCTGTGCAGGTTTCGGATCCGCTGATCGACTACTTACTGGCAATTGTGCAGCGATCGCGTAAACATGCCGACCTCGCTCTGGGAGCTTCACCCCGCTCAGGGGTTGCCTGGTTACAGGCCAGCAAAGCCCACGCCTGGTTAAACAACCGCGATTTTGTCACGCCCGATGATGTCAAGGCGATCGCGCCTGCAATTTTGCGTCACCGTCTGATTTTGCGACCCGAAGCCCAATTAGATGGCCTCCAGGTCGATAGCGTGATCACCTCGCTGTTGGGACAGGTGCCCGTACCCCGCTAAATGTTCTGGGTTTACCCATACAAAACCAGTCAATCGAGGGGCGATCGCCAGCTAAAACCCAATGTAAGCGCCTGACTGAAACTCGCGTTAGGCACTACATCTCATAAAAAATTATCACCAGCTATCCCCTGGTGGGTCACTTAGCATGGATATTGCCATTGCGCCTCCCGCTGGGAGCGTGATTGAGGGTGAGGGCAATACTGGAAATGAACCACTTTGGTTCCGTGTCCAATTGTAAACATCCTGGCCAAAAAGAAATTTAAAAGCTTGTAACTTAAACCTCAAATCACCTCAAAATCATCACATTTGGGCCGTGTCAAATGCCGACCAGCTAGGCATCTAAATAATTGCCAAAGTTTTTGTAAAAAGTAAGTTCAGTTTTAGAATAGCAACTCTGGTATATTTCTAAGCCCTAAACGCCAATACTGAGACTGATAATGGGGGTATCTGCCAAAAGTAGGATTTTGCCAGAAAAGGAGAGGCTGTGAAGGAGCAATCTGCATCAATCGACTGGCTTGTTGGCGGGGGGCAGATGGGCGAGTTGATTCGCTCAATGGATTGGTCAAAAACGCCCCTTGGTTCCATTGAATCTTGGCCTCAAAGCCTGCGAACTTCGGTTAGCATTTTGCTAAACTCTCGCTACCCCATGTTTATTTTTTGGGGTGAAGAACTGATAAAAATTTACAACGATGCCTATCGTCCTGTTTTAGGCACCACGAAACATCCCGGCGCGTTAGGGCAGCCTGCCCGGAAAATCTGGTCAGAAATTTGGGATGACATTGGCCCACTGGTAAATCAGGTGATTACCGAGAGAAAAGCAACGTGGGATGATAACCTCCTGCTGTTTATGTATCGCAACGGGTATGTAGAAGAGACTTATTTCACCTTTTCTTACAGTCCAATTCAAGATGAAAGTGGCGGTGTGGGTGGCTTATTTTGCGCCTGTACCGAGACAACTCAACAAGTTTTGGGTGAGCGCCGACTCCGAACTTTGCGTGACTTAGCAACTGGAGCTGGGGAAGCAAAAACCGTCGAAACAGCCTGCCAAATCGCAATGAAGACGCTCGGAAACAATCCTGCTGACATTCCCTTTGCGCTACTTTACTTGCTTGATCGCCAGGGAAGACAGGCAGACTTAGTCGGCTATACCAATCTTGAACCCGACACCCCAGCCAGTCCTAGCTGCATTTCGCTGACAGATTTAACTCAGGCTTCTGTGTGGTCGCTTGAAAAGGTCATGCAAACTGCCCAGCCTGAGCGGATCGATGATGTGATTGAGCGGTTTGGGTTGCTACCAGTGGGCTTGTGGGATGATGCGCCCCACACGGCGTTGGTGATTCCGGTCGCATCTCCGGGGCAAGAACGGCCTGCCGCTTTGCTGGTTGTTGGCATTAGCCCACGCCGCGCCTTAGATGACGATTACCAGGGATTTTTGCAACTTGTCGCCGGACAGATGGCTTCCGCGATCGCCGATGCCAGAGCTTACGAAGTTGAGCGTCAACGCGCCGAGGCTCTAGCTGAGATTGATCGGGCTAAAACGGTGTTCTTTAGCAATGTTTCGCATGAGTTTCGCACACCGCTGACCCTGATGTTGGCTCCTACTGAGGATGCGCTGGCTGACACAGAGAACCCTTTGCCTCCAATGCAACGCGATCGAGTTGAGACGGTCTATCGCAACAGTCTGCGTTTGCTGAAGCTGGTCAATACCCTGTTAGATTTCTCTCGCATCGAAGCGGGACGCATTCAAGCGGTTTATGAGCCGACGGATCTCGCCGCGTTGACGACTGGCTTAGCCAGTACTTTTCGATCGCTAGTCGAACGGGCGGGCCTAACATTCGTGGTGGAGTGTCCCCCCTTGGCTGACGAGATTTACGTCGATCAAGAACTGTGGGAAAAGATTGTCCTCAATTTGCTCTCCAATGCATTTAAGTTCACATTTAGCGGCACGATCGCCGTGCGCTTAACTCAGGTTGGTGAGCAGGTTGAACTGGCGATCTCGGATACGGGGATTGGCATTCCAGCGGCTGTCCTGCCGCACTTGTTTGAACGCTTTCATCGAGTTAAAGGGGCACAGGGACGTAGCTTTGAAGGCTCTGGCATTGGGCTATCGCTTGTGCAAGAACTGGTTAAATTGCATGGGGGGCACATCACGGTTAACAGCACGGTTGGGCAAGGCAGTTGTTTCACTGTCTCCATTCCGACTGGAACGGCCCATCTTCCCCCTGATCGCATCAGACCAATTCGCTCGACTGCATCAATCGCGACGGGAGCAACTGCCTATGTCGAAGAAGCGCTGCGCTGGCTACCTGAACGGAGTTTTGAAACCTCACCTTTGACATCTAAAGCCTTCACCGGAACATCACTTCATATTGATCTTTTATCGACCTTAAATCAGCCTTCTGCTCATATTTTAATCGTCGATGACAACGCCGATATGCGCGACTATTTGAAGCGTTTGTTAAGTCAACGATATGAAGTCACAGCCGTAGAAGATGGCATTGCGGCCTTATCCAGTATTGCGAACTCTATGCCTGACTTAGTTTTGACCGATGTGATGCTGCCTCGGCTCGATGGCTTTGGGCTGCTGCAACACCTGCGCGGCGATCGCCAAACCAGTGAGTTACCCATCATTTTACTGTCTGCGCGGGCAGGCGAGGAGTCCCGCATCGAAGGGTTAGAAGCAGGAGCCGATGATTACTTGATCAAGCCTTTCTCAAATCGGGAGTTACTTGCACGCGTCGAAGCATGCTTAAAACTGGCTCAAATTCGGCAACAGACAGCACGACAAGAAAAAGCACTGCGTTTGGCCGCAGAACAGGCTCAACAAAAGGCAGAAGCCGCTCAAACAAGGTTCACTGATCTTTTAGAAAGCATGTCTGATGCCTTTGTCGAACTAGACACCGATTGGCGCATTGTTCAGCTTAATTCGGCAGCTGTGCGGATCAATGGTGGCAAACCGATCAGTCAATTGCTTGGCAAAATCTGCTGGGAGGAATGGCCTGCTGCTGTTGGTAGTGAACTGGAGCATCAGTATCGTAGAGCAGTGCTAGAGCAGGTTCCGGTGCATTTTGAGCATCATTATCTGGCAGCCCCAATGTTTGATGTCTGGTTAGAAATTCACGTCTATCCTGGGCGCATCTAGCGGTTGGGGGAGTACAGAGTGGGAGACAGAGGGCGATCGCCAAACAAGGAATCGAACCTCCCATTTACCCAGGCGACCCGGAGATGCAGCAAATGATTGAAACCAGTTTCACTCCAGCGCATTCCA
>DVDV01000124.1 GCA_015296075.1 Leptolyngbyaceae cyanobacterium M33_DOE_097
GAAACATTTGTACTGTAGCCAGAGTGTCTAAAGACTTGTGCACTCAATGTTATAAACGGCAGAATGCGGGTTTCAGCCATTCATAAACGTTAAAACCGGACGTTTTTATGAGAATCATTCTCATATCGAGAATTGCTGGAAATCCCCTAATCCTCTTGACAATCGACTTTCTTCAGATCCGACTGCCGATCCGTCCAGTCACCTGTCTGACTACCAAATGGCCGTTTTATCAACCCTGTTTGACCCCAATGACAAAACTAAAATCACGGATCTGGCTGCTCAGTGGGGACTAGAGCAGACTTGCTTAGAAGGGGTTTGGGATGAAATGCACCGCAATTTAGCCGATGCCCAGGCGTGAGTGCAGCCACCACTTTAAGTATCAAAAACCCATAAAATAGGTCGATTCACCTCAGAAACAGAAGGAATCGACCCTAAAATCACTTTTCTTTCGTCAATGCTAAGCCAGCGATCGCCGCAGACGCGGTTGAATCAGCAGCAACGACACCAGGGCAAAGCCAATTAGAACAGCCAACGCCGCGCCCATTGTGACTTCACCAAAAGGAGCCTGCATCACAACACTCGCCAGCGACCAATCCTGGTGTAGATAAATGTAACGAATCGGCTCGATCGCATAGCTCAGCGGATTCAGCGAAGCAACCCACTGCAACCAACCGGGCATAAATGACAAAGGCACCAGCGCCGTACTCGCGAACAGTAGCGGCAGGTTAGTCACAAAGATCACAGCAATCAGCTCAATGTGCCCCGGCAGCGAAAAGGCCAGTCCTAAGCTTAAGGCCGTCACACCTAACACCAACAGCAGCACGATAAACGTCATCACCGCCAAACCGGGAATCCCCGGCAATCCGGCACCAAGGAAAGCACTCATCACTACGATCGCCGCTGTTTGAATCAAGCTCAACGTCGCAATAAAAATCGCGGAGGCCGCCACAATCGAGTAGCGTGAAGCCAAAGGCGCGACCAGCAAGCGGTTTAGAAACCCAAACTCGCGATCGAACATGACAGGTAAGCCAGCATTTAACGCACCACCAAAAGCCGTAAATACAATGATGCCAGCCCCGATAAATTTGCCATAGCTGATGTCATTGCCAAACAACCCAGCCGGAGCATTTTGAAACAACGCCCCAAACAAAATCAACCACATCAACGGTTGAATGATGCCCGCGGCGAGGGTTGAAGGACGACGTTGCAATTGAATAAATAACCGTCGGGCTAGGGCACCTGTTTCTTGCAAAAATTCGCCAAAGGGATTGGAGGTAGGCTCGGCGTTTTTTAAGGAGGTTTGTGAAGGAGATAAGGTCGTACTCATAGATCCAATCAGTAAAGGAACAGAGCCACTTGCTTGCCATCAAGCTAGCTCACTTAGCGCATGTTTTGCTTACGTTCTTTCTTTTCGTCACGGGTACTGGCAGCGGCAATTTCAGCATCGAGTAGGGTGCGTCCGGTGGCAGCCAGGTAGACATCATCCAGACTGGGACGGGCTTGCGCGATACCAAAAGTAGGCAAACCTGCGGCTTGCAAGGCTTGCTGCACGGCTGACAACGCATTACTTTGCGGACTCACCACCAAATTGAGCGAGTTGCCTTGAGCGGAGTTGATGATTACTTCTTGCACCGCAGGCAGGTCTTGTAGCACCGACCTGGCTTTTTCTGCTTCTTCAACAGGGGCAAACTCACGAATGCGTAAGGTAATGCGATCGCCGCCCACTTTATCTTTCAGCTCTGACGGGGTGCCACAGGCAATCACCTTACCCCGATCAATAATGGCAACGCGATCGGCCAAAATGTCGATTTCTTCGAGATAGTGGCTGGTCAGCAAAACGGTTGTGCCCTGCGCCTTGATCTGGCGCAAAAAGTCCCACACGGCTGAGCGGCTCTCAATATCCAAACCCACCGTTGGCTCATCTAAAACCAAGACATCAGGTTGGTGCAACAATCCGGCTGCCAGGTCTAACCGCTTCTTCAGACCACCCGAATAGGTACCGCTTTTTTTATCAGCGTAGTCTTGCAAGGCCAACAGCTTCAGCATGGAGTCAATTCGCTCTTTGGCAAAGGCACGCGGCAAGTGATAGAGCGCCGCCTGAAGTTGGAGCAATTCACGCCCGGTCAGCACCTTGTCGATCGCCACTTCTTGCGCCACATACCCCAACTTTTGCCGCGCCAGTCGGGGGTTATCAATCGCCGATACACCCGATACTTCGATCGCGCCTGCATCTGGTTCCGTCAAGGTACACAGGCAGCGGAGCGTCGTCGTCTTGCCTGCCCCATTCGGGCCTAATAGCCCAAAGATTTCACCCGACTCAACTTGAAGCGAGACATCTTTCACCGCTTCAACCGTGCCGTAGGATTTTTTCAAATGTTCGATCAATACTGCGGGAGCCATACCCACTGCCTCGATTTGATACAAATCTCAACCTTCATTCTAATGGGAATGAGCTTTTCTCTGCGTTTGACTGTCTATCAACATCCCTAATGAGTAGTTTGCAGGCAAACCCAATGGACAGATTACAATGCAAGTTGCGGTTTGAGACAATGCCTTTATTACTTGCAGAATTTTTGTTGTGAATCTTCCTTCGTTTCTTTGGTTATGGCGCATTGCCGCATGGTCGATGGGACTGGCGATCGCCGCCTACCTGATTCTGGCCGTCACAGGTAGCTGGATGAAGTTTCAGCCATCAGCGCTGACTCGCCCAAACTGGCTCCGCCCGTTGCACCTCTTTTTAGGCTTCACCCTGGCGGCCTTAGTGCTGCTGTTGCTGGCAATTGGCATTGTTGGCACCTTGGGGCACTTTGGCAGCTTGGGACACTCCAGCCACCTCCCCGCTGGGTTAGCCGTGGTTGCTCTGACCCTAGTTTCTGCTTGGAGTGCGATGCAAATTAGTCCAGCAAAACCCTGGGCGCGATCGCTGCACGTGGGCCTCAACATCGTTCTGGGGATTGGCTTGGCGATCGCAAGCATCACTGGTTGGATCGTGGTGCAGAAGTATTTACCTTAATCAGCGCAAAACCGCTGCGGTAAAGTAAAGAAATGTAACTTATAGCAAGCTTCTAGCATCTGTGACTTCTCAGCCCACCTCCCTTAATCCAGACCTGCCCGAAACCGACACCTTTCGGATTTCGCCGCTGATTCGCCTCACCCTGTTGCTGCTCTATATCGCCTTAACGCTGCCGTTACCTTTTCTGGCGCAGCTCACGCATCAGCCGATTTCACCTAACCTGCTGTGGGCAGGGCTAGCTCTTGGTTTTGGGTTGCTGTATGGTGCGTTGACCGAGCGCGTATTGCTGACCTCAGAGGCGATCGCGGTGACTTACCCCAACTGGGTGCCGCGCCTCTTTCGTAAAGGTTGGTCGCTGCCCTGGTCAGAAATCAAAGCACTCAAACCTCGCTCCACCGGGCAAGGGGGGATTGTTTACTACTTTCTTAACCAGACTGGGCAAGGGTTTTTGCTGCCAATGCGGGTCGCTGGGTTTGCGCGCTTAGTGCGCCACGTTGAGGCCAAAACCGGAATTGACACCACCGATGTCAAACCCCTCTCGCAACCGTGGATGTATCTCATTCTGCTCGGCTTTACGCTCTTGCTCTTGTTGGTTGATGGATGGACAATTTGGACGGTCAACACGCAAGGGATTGGGTTGGGGTGATAGATCATTTTCAGATTCGGGCTGAGCAGGTGAGCTGGCGTCCACGCCTTTTTCAAGGGCAAGTGACTGCCGATCCTAACGCGCCTTACTTGCTGCACGATCTGAGCTTCACCATTCAGGCGGGCGATCGCGTAGGGTTGGTCGGGGCTTCGGGGGCAGGCAAAACCCTCCTCCTACGCCTGCTCAATCGGTTGATTGAACCAACCGAGGGCACCCTCTATTACAACAATCAAGCTTACGCTCAGATCTCTCCAATTGGCCTGCGGCAAGAAATCGTCCTCGTGCCCCAAGAACCAAAGCTACTGGGCATGACTGTCCGCGAAGCCTTAGAGTATCCCCTCACACTCCGACAACTCCCCAGCCACACGATCAAGCAGCGTGTCAGTGAAGCTTTAGACCAACTCAACATTCCCGCTGAGTGGTTAGAGCGCACTGAACTTCAACTCTCGGTGGGTCAACGACAATGGGTGGCGATCGCACGGGCACTAGTGACACACCCGAAAGTCTTGCTGCTGGATGAGCCAACTTCAGCGCTTGATGTCGGTCGCAGCCAACGCCTGATTCAGGCTTTGCAGGGGTTGACCCAGACGCATCACACCGCTGTTGTAATGGCGAACCATCAGTTAGAGATTGTGAAAGAATTTTGCGATCGCCTGATGCAATTGCAACAAGGCAAAATGGTGCAAAATGCCGCTGCTTCTACTGTTGAGTGGGCAGACCTACGCCAAGGGTTAATTGATGCTGAAACGCAGCAAGCAGACGAGTGGGGAGAATAAACGCCTCATCGCCCTTGATCAGAATCGGAATTGGCTACACAAAAGGCACTCAACATGAGTGCCTGTTCTAAATCTAGAAACTTAGAAAATAGCTTCTTAAAGAGAAATACACGCTAGATGGCTTCCATATTCTTCTCACCCGTGCGAATTCGGATGATTTCATCCACAGGACTTACAAAAATCTTGCCATCCCCAATTTCGCCGGTACGCGCGGCAACAATAATCTTGTTTACCACCATATCGACCTGATCATCTTCAACGACGATCTCGATTTTGAGCTTCTGCAAAAACTCTACAGTGTACTCAGAGCCGCGATACCGCTCTGTTTGCCCCTTTTGACGTCCAAAACCGCGAACTTCAGAAACGGTCATGCCAACGATCCCTGCATTGACCAGCGCAATCTTAACTTCATCTAACTTAAAGGGACGAATAATCGCTTCAACCTTTTTCAAATCCGCACTCCTTACTTTCTAAAATGCCACTGCTGCTAGCATGACACTTCTACCACCGCCAAAAGTAGACATTTTGTAATAACGAATACATTTATCCAGCGTATAACACCCACCCTCTATGAAGTGACAGGTAGCAACCTCTGCATTATTGCACTCGCTAGGACAGTTTCCTATGGTGTTGATTGACTAAAAACGTGATGTTTTCAACCTTGCTTAGCGTTTAGGCAACAACGGACTCACGATCGCAAAGCCCATGCCAAACGCAGTAATTACAATTACGAAAACGACCAGAATCAACCACCAACCGCTCACTTCTGGGAAGCGCTCAGAGCTGGACGTACGTTGAGGTTTCGCTTCTTGCTCAGTAAAGAGGCGATTGGGATCGATCCCCGGCTCAGCGGTGTCTTTGGCCAGCCCAAAACTAATGGCATTAGCTGGTTGTGAGCCATTCTCAGGTCGTAACTCAACCCCAGGTAAGGCGGTGGCAGCAGTCCCCGACTCAGCATTTTGGGCATCGGCAATCTGGCGCAACCGCAGTGCTACTTGCACCACACGCTCGATTTCAACCCGCAACTTTTGGTTTTGCTCAACCAGTTGCTGGTTCTGAGTTTTGAGGGATTCAACCTGCTTTTTGGTTGTCTGCAACTCGCTCGCGACCTCGCGATACAGCGAGATTGGCACAGATGGGGAATGCGTTGGGGTGGAGGGAGACGCCCCAGCAGAAAGGGGTGGCACGTTTCGCATAGATTTAACTCAAGTATTAATTTGTTGGGAATGCGCTCCTCGAAGAGGATTTGCAGCATGTGTGCGGTTACTAAAACCCAGCCAGGGTTTAAGCTGCATTTAGAATAGCCGCAATTCTAAAAAGCGCACCAAAATCTATGACTATTCTTTTGACAAAAATCTGCATCCCATTTAGCAAAACGCGATCGCCTGCATCCCAGCCAGCGTCCCTTTAGAATAGGGAGTGATCGATGCAGTGGCTGTTGAAGAGGAAGGACTGCATGCCTGGAGACGACTGTTTTCCAGCACTCTTTTATCCCTTGATAGCACAGCTGATCAACTCGCGAACCCTTCTATCGAAAGAACGTAACAATCCTATGGAATCCATGCAACAAGCACCCGACGTAGTTCATTCTCCTGAGATCCCGACCGACACCGAAGTGAAATATGGCGAACGCGAGATTGCTGAAGGTGCCTTAATTACCTTTCCAAACCCGCGTGTGGGTCGGCGTTATAACGTCAGCATTACCCTGCCAGAATTTACCTGCAAGTGCCCCTTTTCGGGCTACCCCGACTTTGCGACGATTCACTTAAACTATGTGCCTGACCAAAAGGTAGTCGAGCTAAAGGCGTTGAAGCTGTACGTCAATAGCTACCGCGATCGCTACATCTCACACGAAGAATCGATCAACCAAATCCTCGATGACTTCGTTGCGGCTGCCGATCCCCTAGAGATCACGATCAAAGGCGATTTTAACCCCCGTGGCAACGTTCACACCGTCGTTGAAGTGACCCATCGAAAGTAGTTGCTGCCTTAAAACGATAAAACCCCTTCCTGGCTTGGGAAGGGGTTCACATTCAAGCAGAATCCTCAGCGGATTTAGTTAAACCAGAGGGCAAAAGGCAAAAACCGCCCACCAAAGGTCTGGAGCAACTGTCCCCAAACCTGCTCATTGGTGAAGGTGCCCTTTTCGAGATAGGGCGTTGCCCCACTCCCCTGAACCCACAACACCAGGTCGAGGCGGCGTGGTTCGGTAAAGACTCGGTTGAGGTTCACTCCCTGCCGCCGATCGCCGCGCCAAAAGGGAGCCAGTTTTTTGCCAGCCAGCAGCGCCTCTGACTCATCCAAAAAGCCAAACCAACTATCGATCATCTCATTGGTCACCACCGCATTGGGGATCACCCCTTTCTGCTTGGGGTTAGGCAACCATTCGCGATCGTTGTCTGTTTCTGCCCGGATCAGTTGCCAGGATTGACGACTCAGACTCAAAGTTGTCTGCAGATGCTGTAAAGCGCGGGTCAATCGCTCTGGCTCTGCCACCTCAAAATTCAGCAAGTGAATAAACGCTATCAGGTCAGTAAAGTTGACTTGGTTGTAAATATTTCTGGGGTCGGGCTTTTCTTGCATCAAAAACGCATGAGGGGACTCCACTTTAGCAAAGGCCAAATGCCCCGTCGTTTGTAGCAATTCTTGCCAGTTGTAGCCCAACAAGGTTTCAACCGTCGCGGCTAACAAGTTGCAATACCCTCTGAGCCAGACCGCATCTCCCGTGTCAAAGCCAATTAAAAAGCTTTGGGCCTGCTTTTCCGTCACGGGGATCAACGTCATGCTGGAAAAGGCTTTCCAAAACAGCTCGTTATCGTCAGCCTTGCCATCCCCATTAATGTCCATCCGAATCATGCCCAGCCGCAGCGACAATTTCACCGCTGGGTCATTCACCTCGGCTAAGGTAGTCTGCGCTTGATTCAAATCATCCAAAAAGGCTTGAAGAACCTGGCGCGCCGCGTCATAGGTCAGGGTTTCAGGGTTTGGATTCTGAGGCACGGGGAGCCGCAAAATAGGCAAGAACGTGCGGGCTGCCGAGTCACGCGCCCCATAGCGGTAGAGTGCCTGCGTCAACTCCTCAATTCCCCGAATTACCTGCACCATACCTAAACTAAACCGGGCTTTGTCGTCATTCGGTTTGGTCTGCAAATAAGCGGCGATCGCGGCTTCCCCTTCCGCCAACTTACCTGCTGTCAAATAAGGTTCAATCAATGGTGGCAACTGAGCTTGCACGGGCGCAGGTTGAAACGCAAACGTCGTCGCACCCAATAGCAAAAGTGTTATGGCACCAAAAATGCCAAGAAACCGCAAAATACGCACACAAAATTCCTCAACCGATGATTTGAGCTGTTTATCAGATACACAGGCGATCGCGTCAATTCAGCAACGACTTTCTATCTGCACTCAGGTTTACCCCCAGCCCAATCATCGGTTCTTTTTGCTACTGGACAGCAAAAATATAGATTTGCATAAATAAAGAGCCAAGGAATCCTTGACTCTCCCAAAAATTTGCAGAAGAAGAAAAGACTAAAGCGGCGATGACTACAGAACGCCCATGTTTGACAAACCGAGGATGACACCCGCACCCAAGATGTGACCAAAGCTGGTGACACCCAACAGAGCAGGCAACCCAAAACCACCAAAAAGATTGCTCGAAGGCAACTCTGGACCAGCATTTTGCTGGTTGATGGTTAATTTACCGAAAGCGATCGCGACAATGTTACAGATAATCATCACAATCGCGACAGTGGGACTCCAGTTTGCCACACGAGGAGCAGCGGTCATCAAAACGGAAGAAACCAAAGGGGTAAGCAAAATTTTTCTCCTTATATCTTGTTTAAGGGTGGGGCATGAGCGACTTTGCACAAGGCAAAACGGCGTTCACACCATGACGTGCCAAGCTGTATTGCACGTGGCTGTAGTAAATACCTATCAAAAAAAGCTGCGACACTCGACAATCCGCAGCAATAGTTAACTTCTCAGGTTATCTTGTAATATTTCGCAACTGTTTTGCTTAGTGAATCTTTGCACGGCGATCGCTTATTAATCGCGCCGCCAGCACTCCCCCTAAGAAACCAAACAGGTGCCCCTCCCAAGAAACCCAGCGGTTCAGCGGCAACACCCCCCAGATCATGCTGCCGTAGGTAATGCCAACAAATAACGAAAGGGCGATCGACAGAGGTTTGCGATCGAACCAGCCCCGCGCCAATAAGTAACCCAGAAACCCAAAAATAACGCCACTCGCCCCAATGTGAAACGATGGACGCCCCAACAACCAGGTGCCAAACCCACCCACCAAAGCGGAGACGGCACTCACGATAAAAAAGTCGGTCGTCTCGCGCAACATAATCAACCAACCCAACACCACAAACGGAATCGTGTTTGCAATCAGGTGAAACACCCCTCCATGCAAAAAGGGCGCGAACACAATTCCCCGCAATCCAATCACAGCGCGAGGATAGATTCCAAACCGATCTAACTGATGGTTGAACACAAAGATATCGAGCAACTCAAGCGCCCAGGCAAAAGCAACCAAACCAACCAAAATCGTGATCTGAGTCTTGATCTCACGAACAATTCCTTGTTTTTCAGCTTCCAGGCTCATGTCTTTTTGATGTGAACGTTTTCAGCAAGAAAGAGGTGCGATCGCGCGACTAGAACCATCGCAAATTGCACCTTTCTACTCTAGCTTCACTCTCACGATTCTTGGTTCCAATCTGAAACGAGCTAAGCCTTCTGTACCGCCAAGAAAAAGGGGTAGAAGGTTGAGGGGGCGATCGGGCTATTTCTGGTTTTCAACAGCAATCTTCTGATCCTGCCATCCCAAACCAATCATGCTGGCAACAAACAGCGTATAACCAGGCTCTTCAAGTTGAGATAGTACAAGGGCAAATGCAAATACGGTCAACATTAAATATTTAGAAAGATCGGTCACGCAAACATGTCGCCACACAACTGATGCCATGTAGAAGTAAGTTCCTAAACCAACAAATCCTAAATCGCCCCAAATACCCGCCCAACCAAACAAGGGTGAAAACAGACTTGATTGATCCCCCAACCAACTTGCTAGCACAGCACCCCAAACTTCCCAACTGACAGGGTGGCGAGTGGCACCTAAAGGAGCCAGCAAATTCCAGTAGCTATCCAGCATCCACCCGCCTAAGCGTCCAACCGTATGTCCCGGCCCTAACCCAAACAGCCAATTGAAGGGGGATTCAAAATATTGAGGAACCAAACGAAAAGCTGCAAATTTCAGCTTTGTTGCTTCACCATCGGGTCCATAAATTTCAGGTCGAATCCAAACGGTAAATGGTTTAAGAGCCTCAAAATTATAAATGGCCCAATAAAAGATACCCAGAAAAACAGCACCCACAACCAGGTATGTAATCGTTTTTTTAATATCTTTCACATTAATCAGATAAAGCAAAACATAGCCCACTATAAAAGATAGTAGAACCTGCTTTGTATCAGAAATAAGGATGTGATTAAAACAGGCAAGCACAACCACAATCCGAAACCATAAAGGTTTACTTTTAGCGGTAACGAAGTAGTAAACCGCGAAGGTCATAGCAACGGAACCACCCAAAACATGACCTGCCCCTTGCCCAATAAAAATCCCCTTCACATTGTCTTCTAAACCAATTAGCTTATCCAGCCTGAAAACATATTTCTGGACGTAGGCAAAGATCATATTGATCAGAGCTGCTTGAAGAATCCATTTTCGGAATCGCTCATAGCCTTCAACCGTCATTGGGATACAGACAATGGTTAAGATCAGAATAAAAGGTTCGGCAAGCAACAAATAAACTAACACCGCATTAATGACTCCGGCATCATTCAGTAATGCGCTTGCAAAAACAGATATTAGAAATAGAAACAAACCTATTAATAGGCTTTTTGAAATAGCAACCTGCTTGGCATCTTTACTGCGAGAATTCCATAAAACTGAACCACACGCAAAAGGAATAACAACGAAATGCAAAAAGTTGATCGCAGAAGGAAACTTTAGGGCTGACAACACCCTTGGGAATAAAGCTGTCGCCACCCCAAACAAGGTTAAGTTTGAGTTGGATACATAGCCTTTTTGTTTGGATGCAAGCTCTAGCTGCGTACTCATAAATCACTTAAATTGTTTGCTAAGCCAGCCATTTGATTAGTCATTCTAGTTTCAACTGAATCTGAACTAACCACTGCGGTCAACAATCCCAAGTAAAACGTCGAGTATACTCAGGCAAACTCTCTAGTGGAAAGCTTTCCAAAAACTCGAACGCATCTCAATCATAGCAAGGCGACTAGATTTAACTTGCTTGATGCACCCTACTTCTTTTATGAAAAACCAGTACAAGCAGCCAAGACTGCTAAGGAATAGCCTAATAACCAACATACAAGGGTATGTGCTTACCACCTCCAACATAATACGTCAGGCTACCGGCAGACAAATTGCGCGTGATACCGCCTCGTGTTTCTCTGACGTAAGTTGTGTACTCTAAATCATCATCGAGAAAGCTAACTTCTCCAAGAGTGATAGAAATAGACGATTCGTTGTTGATAAACATAGGATTATTTTGTGTTCCATTAGGGGCAGAAGTTGTAGTGTAGGCCAAGCCTCCTAACAGTTCTGTTTTCCCCCCACCTCTAGTATCAATTAACGTTCCGCCCCTCTCGGTTTTCAAGCCAAAGATCCAAAGATTACCACCATTGTTGATGATGTGAGTGCCTTGATTTTCAACGTTAAACTGGCGTGCCCATACATTCTGTTTATTAAATGTCCAGTTCTGAAGAGGGTTAGAAACCACGTTTTCAAGGAAAACATCTCCAGGACCTGTCATATTGCCAGAGACGTTCGTACTATCACGAACCACCAATGTACGAGAGGAGGCATTTTCAAAAGTTGGGGTTGAGTTGAAGCCCGCTTGAATCCGCTCTATGACAACAACAGGGTTTATCCCATCAACCAGCTTAAAGCCTGGATTCACAGTGTTGGCAATTTCAATATAAGCTTCAGTTCCAATAATTCGGCGGGCATTGTTGCGAACAAACACCGTGTTTTGGAGGTTATAGTTACCAACTGGTAAATAGATAGTCGTTTTACCAGAGTCGATCGCCGCCTGAATCGCTGCGGTATCATCTAAACCATCGTTTGGAATTGCGCCATAGGAAACGACATTGGCCCAAGGATTCGTAATTGGATCATCCCAGGGGACATCGGGAGTCTCTTTGATAGGCAAATTCAAAGTTTGCTGAGGTGATTGAAATAAGCTCTTAACACCACCTGAAACAAACTCAGAAATTGTTGGTCCTGCAAGAGTTGTACCTGCATTTTGAATTGCTGAACCGTAGCCAGAAGTTGCAATATTACGAACAACGAGATCCAGAGGAAAGTCACTTCTGATTGCAGGTTGAGTAGATGCCTGGCCCAAGCCATTTAAGGTCGAGTCAAGAACCGTTACACGTCCGCCTGCGTTATAAATTGCCGTTACAGCATTATTACTCGTCAGACCGCGAATATTGATGATTTGCCCAGTGTTATATAACCCATAGACACTTTGATTCTTTAGAGTGATGTCTTCAAGCGTCTGACTGTTAACTGTAAAGCCAGTTCGAATACCGTACTGAAAGCCATCAACGGTCACGTCCTTAACAAGCAGAGGGCCGATCTCATCGGTGAAATTCATATCTAGCCCGTTCACACCTTTCCCATCACCTGAGCGAATCGTAACTTGCCGCATCGAGCCTTGGTTACTGGCATTAAACTGAACCCCGATCGCCCCCAGGTTACCTGTTCCTGTGTCTACTGTTAGGTTGCGAATTGAATTACCAAATCGTTGTGCGGGAGCAGGCCCAGTAAAGATCACAGATTTGGGCGTAGCCACATTAGTAAAACCTGTTGCCGCATCTTTTAACTTAATTACAGCCCCACGCTCACTTTGCCCTTGCAAAATCGTGTTTTTGTACTCATTTCCAGTCCCTGGAGTCCCTGCAGGCCAAGTTAACGTGTTTGAAACCAAATAGGTGCCATTCGGTAGATAGATGATTCGCTTACCATTCGGGTAAGCATTGAGAGCTGCCTGAATCGCGGCCGTGTCATCTGTAATGCCGTCCCCTTTTGCACCAAAGTCCTTGACATTGAGAACACCTGCATCAGCCGGAAAAACAATATTTTCGTCAGTTGCGGTACCAGGAGTAATTGCGGTTAAAAAGGTTCCCAAGCTACTTGCAGCAGCAAAATTGTTACTCGTATCACTCACCTGATTATCTTGTAGAGCCACGGTGTAGGTGCCATTATCTCCAAGATCCCAGACACCGCCAGGAGCTGCTATTCG
The DNA here is from genome assembly GCA_015296075.1 of Leptolyngbyaceae cyanobacterium M33_DOE_097. Taxonomy (GTDB): domain Bacteria; phylum Cyanobacteriota; class Cyanobacteriia; order Leptolyngbyales; family Leptolyngbyaceae; genus DSRU01. The sequence goes on from DVDV01000124.1 coordinate 12,760, forward strand.
ATAGGTTGCTATTCGGGGCGTTCCATTACCAGTTGCATCCACACCAATTAGTGTCGCAAGCTGACTAAAGTTGTTTGGCCCGGTCACGCGTATGTCAGCATTATCAAGCGTTGCAGCATTGACTGCCACATTGTCAGTATAGGTAACTGTAAAGTCGTAGGCAGTACCGCCTTCGGTTATCACATTTGCGAGTCTAGTGGTAGCCGCTGGCACTGTCACATCAGGCGCAAGGAGTGAAAACAACTGGCTTTGTGGAATCACTTGCTTGGTAATACCCGGCCCAGACCATAGCAATCGACTAACAGCTCCACCTCCATTTTCATAATATTCCATTCGAATATCGTACTTTTGTCCACCTGTGAGCGTCAGTGTGCCGCTATTCTCGGTTACAGAGTGATTTGTCCAATTATTAATAATGCGTTGACCATTTACCCATAACCGAACACCATCATCTGACTGGGTAAAGAATCTGTAGGTACCAGAAGCCGTAGGTAACACTTGCCCTGTCCAGCGAGCCGAAAAGGTATCAGGGCCGATCGCCGAATTGGGTGAACCGCTCCCCCAGTTAAAGTTAACTGTGCTATCTACACGAGTCAGCTTTAAATTGGTCAAGTTAGAGTTATCAAAATATTCGCCTTTAAGACCATCACCAACATCTCCCGTTGCCTGCTCAACCTGTAGAGCTATGCCATCAATAGTAATTGTTGTAAAGTCATTCTTTGTCTTAAGCGATTGTAGAGTTGTAGCACTCAAATAAACATCTTGTACTAAGCTTGCAAACATCTCTCCCTCATCACCTGGGGCATCCACAAGGTTAATTTTTGAATCTACAAAATGACCAAACTCTGCTAACAATAAGTTCGCGATCGCTTGGGCATCAGACTCATATTGCTCAAGCTGTGTCCGCGAAAAATATATTGTATTTGTTTCTGCGGAGTAGGCTGCCCGTGCATTTTTAAGCTCCTCTTCAGAACGCACTTCAATATTAGGAACATCTTGAAAATCACCTGTTTGCCATTGCTCGGCAAACTGTTCTAACACCTCTGAATCAAACGAACTACCGAAAGCCAAATTAATTTTTTCAAGGAAGTTATCAGCATCGGCAAATTGTCTTAAACTTGCACTCGCTTTTACTAAGGCATCATTGAAAGTGGACGTTGCAAAGTCAGGATTGGAAACACGCCAAACACCTGCATGTGAAAAATCGACTTCAGCTTCTTCTACAACTTCATCTTCTAGCATTAAGCGAGAGGCCGCTGATCTTAGCCGAAGAACTCCATCAAAATGAGAAATAAAAGGAGATGATGCTTGCTCAAAGCTGACTTGCTGCGGCTGAGCGAGTGCAGATAAATTCAAGTCTGTCGCAGAAAATCCAGAAAATAAATGGCTAGTCATAATATTTTGAGTCTTTAATACTTGTAAAAATGTAATTGACTTTGGTACAGCACTCTTCCTAGAGCTTTGTAATACCTAATCTAAGAAGTGCTCTTATTTCTAATGGCTTTCCAAAAGAGTAGGAGTTTGCCGAAGCCACTCTTCCTTTCTCTTTCATTTAATTTCTAGGAATGGCAAATAGTGAAGCTTCAGAATCACCTAAGCCGATCATCAAAGAGCGGGTTTTTCATACGCGAAAATAAAAACTAAAAGATAAGAACAACTGACTTTATCTGCTCAACACAAACAGAGAAAAGTTGGGAGAAATTTTATCGCCTAAAGCATCTCTCAAAGACCTCTCAAAGGGAGACACTCAATTCCTTTTGCAAAAGTTAAGTGTATACACTTACAAATTAACCCCCATTTTTAAAGACTCCATATAGTCTTCATGAAATCTATACATTTCCTTGTTGAAAGTTAAAAGTTAGTGTAGCGCGCCTTCGAGCGATTTCTAAATTGCTTCTAATGCAGTCGCAGCCAAAGTTATAGATGTCAAGACAAGATTATTTAATTGCAAAACCTGTCAAGAAGCTCTGGAGTAATGACATACACTAGAGCCTTGGAAAGCCGCTTTGACCACTAAAATAGCGATCGTCTTAAGAAAACCGACACTTTTAAGGTCAACACCAAGGTTAAAGGCGGCTCTCTATTAAGTCACAAAAGCGGAAACAGTGGAGCATCGTTATTCCCATTTAACAGACAGCTAGAAATGAACACAGCGTAGTGAATCATATCAACTGATAACAGACCCTTCCACGATACTCGTTCTTTCTCTTGAAGGCTCCACACTCTGATAGTCGTGGATTCAATAGAAGCACAATTTATATCAGTGGGTTCATTACTTTAATTAGGGCTTGCTGAAAAAGTATTTTACAAGTTTTGGGAAGACCAACAGCTAAACCCTGAGACTTTTAGAACTCAAGCAACAGCCATAACAAATTGAGAATTTTGCCAGTACCACTGCGATCGGTGGCACTGAAACAA